>NZ_JARVCN010000197.1:0-6249 GCF_038442745.1 Crocosphaera sp. Alani8 | reverse complement strand
ATCTTTGTCCCCTAACTTTCGGCGAGTCCCCCCAGACTTTTTGAGAAGCTTCGATGCACTTTATATATTAAATCAAGAATACCGAGAGAAGTTAAGACTATTACAACAAGAAAATAGTCAACAAAAAGAATCTTTAGAAAAAGAACAAGAAAAAACTCGGAACAATTGGGAAAATGAAAACCAAGAATTTACCACAAGAATAGAAGAAGAGGGCGAGTTAATCAATAAACAAAGGGAACAGGAAGTAGCTAATCATCAATATCAAACCCAACGACTCAGAAAAGTTGAGCAAGATGAGTATCAAGAGAAAAAACGTCAACAAGAAAGACAATTACAGCTATTGAGCATAGCGAAAGAAAAAGCTTGGCAAGAACGGGAAAATTTACTCAATCAACAAGTAGAAGAATTTGAAAAAAATCAGCAAAAAATTTTAGAATTGGAGGAGAAAGTCAAAGAAGAGTACAACAAAGCTAAGGGAGAAGCTATTAAAACTGCTGATAGAGAAGCTCAGGTTAAAATCAACTTAATGGAAAAAGAATGGGAGTTAAGCAAACAAGGATATGAATTAAAAATCCAATCGCTAGAAACCAAAATCAACCAGAATAACGAACAAGTTTCAGAGCTAACTACTCAATTGCATAACACAACCAATCAAGCACAAGACTTGGCAATACGAGCATTTCAGGGTAATAACTAAGTAGAAATTTTAACTAATCAAGAGGTAAAATCATGGCTCAAAAAATCAATTCTAAAAGTACAAAAGTCCAAATTTTGGAAGCTTACGAAGAACTAATGCAAGAAAAAGCTGCATTAGAAAAAAAAGTTAAACAAAAAGTGCAAACGCCTCCTATCAACTCAAGTATCTCTCAAGACAATAAACCCGATAATTCCTCTCAGAAAAAAAATATGAACTCTCAAAGCAAAACCTTTAACAACAATATTACTTTAACTATTGAAAACTTAGAAAAGTTACAAAGTAATTTTGGTAGTGCAGTTAGTCATTTATCTGAGCAATTAATTACTGAAGCAGACTTATTAGCAGAACTCAATAAATTTTCTACAGAAGAATTAGCAGAATTAGCAGAATTGCACGAAATAGAAACAATTGAAAACGATACCCTATCCCATTTAGTAGAAGATTATCAAAATACAGCAAAAACCAATCAAGAAGAACTAACCGTACAACAGGAAAACTTAACCCGAGAAATCGAAGAATTACAAAAAAATTGGCACAAAGAAAAACTAAATCATAGTCGAGAAATTAGAGACAGAGATCAAGAATACTTGACTAATAAAAAGCGAGATGAAGAACAATATAGCTATAATTTAGAACTGGAAAGACAACTTGATAAAGAAGAATACGAAGCAGAAAAACAAAACTTATATCAAGAATTAAAAGAAGTTCAAGAAACTCAGGAAAAACAATGGCAAGAAAGAGAAGATAATATCATTAAACAAGAAAAAGAACAGGAAGTAGCAAAAGCTAAAGTTCAAACACTGGAACAAGAATTAGAAGAAAAAACAAAACAAGGGAAAGAAGAAGGAAAAGGAATAGGAAATTATCAAGCTAAAATTAAATTAGACTTAAGAATCAAAGAAATAGAAGGAGAAAAACAAAACTATGAATTAAGAATTTTGGCACTGGAAGAAACTATCAAAAACCAAGAAATTCGCCGCCAAAGTCTATCTCAACAGTTAGAATCATCTCTTAAACAAGTACAGGATTTAGCTGTTAAAGCTATTGAAGGAACTTCTAATCGAAATTCCTTTGAAGCGATGAAGGAAATAGCAATGGAGCAAGCAAAAAATCAACCAAAAAGTAAATAGAGAAAGTTTCTAAATTTAACTTAAAGCTAGTCTCCAGTCACTTTTGAGAATTAGTATTATTAATTAAACAGCAATATCTGCGTGTAAAAGTTCCAAAGAGCTAAGACGATTCAGGTTATGTTTAAGTTTTGATTCCGAAGAATTATATATAGTGGTTGGGGATTTTAAGTTAGTTTGAATTACTTTAGTGTCGCTAAATTTCGCATTAGTAAAATCAGCATTTTCAATCACTGCGTGAGTTAAATCAGCCCCCTCTAAATCCGTGTCTCTTAAATTCGCCCCGCGCAGATTCGCCCCGCGCAAACTACTGTAACGTAATGTCGCACCTTGTAAGTTTGCACCTTGCAAGTTTGCCCCTTGTAAGCTGCTGTAACAAAGGTGAGACTCCCGAAAATTAGCTTGTTCAAAATCTGTATTGCTTAAGTCAACTTCTTTAATAAATGTCCCACTTAAATTTGTGCCGAAAAACGACGCTTGTTGCAAATTTGTGCAACTTAAACGAGCTTGCGATAGATTAGCCCAATTAAAATTAACCCCTTGTAAATTCGCTTCTCGTAAGTTGATTTCGCGAAGATTAGCCCCACAGCAATTGGCGTAGGATAAATCAGCAGCTCGTAAGTTCGTGTAGGATAGATTAGCTCCCCCTAATTTAGCGTTGATTAAAACAGATTTAACCATAAATGCTCCCGTCAAATCAGCTTTTGTCAAATCTGTTTCAATTAGTTGGGACTCACTCATTTTAGCGTAAGTTAAGTTTCCCCAATTTAGACTAGCTTGGTTTAAATTAGATTTGGTTAAAAACCCCCGACTAAGGTTAATTCCCATTAAATTAGATTGAGTTAAATTTACAGAAATTAGCATAGCTCGGGATAAATCTTCCCCAGTTAGATTGAGTTTTGGGAAGTTTCGATGCCCTTGTTCATATCGTCGTAGTAGGTGACTAATATTCATAGCAGGATTAGACACACTCAAAGATGGTGACTTAATAAAAGGTAATAAACCCGATGGTTTAATTAACAACACCCTCTATAGTTATCTTTCTAAAACAAGAAGACAAGGATGTTTGTTTGTCCTAATTTTACTGCTAAGAAAATCCGATTGGTGTGATTAACTCCTATTTGTTAGAAAACTTATTTGTTATTTATTTTTGCTTATATTGTTTTGTAAAGTGTTTTATCTAATACTCAGTAATTACCTCTAATTTGTAAAGAATGTTTATTTTTTGACTGAAATTTTACCAGCTTTCTTGACTTTCTATAGCAATAAGGAATGATTCATGAGACATCTTCTTTCCCAGTTATCAGTTATCAGTTACCACTGCTCACTGTTGACTTTTGCCTATACCTCAGACTTAAATTCTCACAACTGATGACTGATTGCTATATCAATATATTGACTGGAATTTCCGTCAATCTTCTGATAATTTCATCATTTTCTGGATTCAAGATAATTTAGTCTGAATGGGAAACCAAAGAATATATTTGACCATCCAGGAGAATGCGAGTAATTCCCTTAGCTTGCAGATGGTAGCAGGTTTTATAGAGAAGACGACCATCAGGAACCTTAATAACTCGTTGGAAACGATTGGAAAAACGACGTGCAACCCGATGGTTATCAAAAATCGGTAAAGTTTTCTGTTGCACTTCACCCACAGGAATTTGACCTAAATGGGCAAACTCTTTTAATGGTTTTGCGATTAATTCAGCAGAGCGATCGATCACAAGATAACAAGTTTTCGGGAAGGTAGCTTCAGACAATGGCAAAACCTGAATATCAGTCGGTGTGGACAAAGAATTGTCGTAATCTTGCTCATTTACTTCCTCATCTTCATCTTCTTGGTCATCCCAGTCATCGTCGCTATCGTCCAACTCTTCTCCTAGCATTTCTCCGACAGCTAAGACATTAACCTCTTCTAATTCTTCGGTTTCTTTATCCTCATCGTTTTCTGGAGAAACCAAAATTGGAAAGTCCTTGTTAACCTTGACCGGTTTAGGTTTTGAGGAGGGTTTATCGGTAGGACTTTCAGCCGAAGACTCCACAGACTCTGTTTGTTCCTGAGTTACTTCAGATACGGCATCTGTCTCTGGTGGAGAAATAGCTTCAACTTTTTTAATAATTGGTTTTGTTGATTTTGGGGGAGGAGTTTCGATATTCTCTAGCTCAGTTTGAGACTTACTGGTTCTCGCTAAGCGTTTTTGTTGAATTAAATCTTCATACTCCAAATCCGAGAGAGTATTTTTCAAAAAACGGCTAATGGTGGAACTACTGACCCCATAACGGTCAGCTAAGGTAGAAGTGGTTTCCGGGGTTTGACGATAAAGATTAAGAATTTCTTGTTTG
Source organism: Crocosphaera sp. Alani8 (assembly GCF_038442745.1). Taxonomy (NCBI): domain Bacteria; kingdom Bacillati; phylum Cyanobacteriota; class Cyanophyceae; order Chroococcales; family Aphanothecaceae; genus Crocosphaera; species Crocosphaera sp. Alani8. The sequence goes on along the minus strand of NZ_JARVCN010000197.1, from coordinate 2,082 downwards.
TCGTCGTCTGTCAATTTCTTGGGACTCATGGCATTATACCTACCTTTTTGGCAGTTTAACTCTACCTTAACACCTCAGATACATCTGCTAAAATTGTCCCCAGTAACTTAGGGTTAAACCGATTCTCAACAGGTGACTAGGACATCAAGATTTAATGGATTGCTGGATCTAGTGTATCGTTAACCGCTAAGTTCCATCCCTTCTTAGTATCAAAAACTTAATGATTATGGCAATGGCAAAGGGTAAACCCGCTTTATTGGTGTTAGCTGACGGAACAACTTTTGAAGGGTTATCCTTCGGTGCGAAAGGAACAACGGTGGGGGAGGTAGTATTTAATACGGGAATGACAGGATATCAAGAAGTTTTAACCGACCCTAGTTATTGTGGTCAGATGGTCACGTTTACCTATCCTGAGTTGGGCAACACAGGGGTTAACCCAGACGACGAAGAATCGGACAAACCCCAAGTTAAAGGGGTGATTGCCCGTAACATAACCCATCGTCCCAGTAATTGGCGTTCTACTGAGTCCTTGCCAGATTATTTGATTCGTCACAACATTGTCGGTATTTACGGCATCGATACTAGGGCTTTAACCCGTAAAATTCGTTCTGTGGGGGCGATGAATGGGATTATCTCTACAGAAGTCTTCGATCAAGGGGAATTGTTGCGTCAAGTTCAATCGGTTCCCTCTATGGCAGGGTTAAACCTGGTTAAAGAAGTGACCACCAAAGAGGTTTATGAATGGTCAACCCCCACCGATAGTAATTGGGCTTTTAATAATAACAACGGTGATAGTTCTCAAGAAAGTTACACAGTTGTAGCCATAGATTTTGGGGTGAAACGAAATATTTTACGACGTTTAGCTAGTTATGGTTGCAAAATTATTGTGGTTCCTGCGGCAACTCCTGCTGAAGAAATTTTGCAGTACAATCCTGATGGTATTTTCTTGTCCAATGGACCGGGTGATCCCTCGGCAGTTACGGAAGGGGTTAGTACGGTTCAAGCGTTAATCCAAAAGGGAAAACCTACTTTTGGTATCTGTATGGGACACCAAATTTTAGGGTTATCTCTAGGTGCCGAAACCTTTAAGTTAAAGTTTGGTCATCGCGGTTTAAATCAACCCTGTGGACTAGAACAACAGGTAGAGATTACCAGTCAAAATCACGGTTTTGCTGTAACCGAAAGTTCCTTAGATGCAGAGGTGGAAATCACCCATCTCAATCTAAACGATCGCACAGTGGCCGGTTTATGCCATAAAACCTTACCTTTCTTCTCGGTACAATACCATCCCGAAGCCAGTCCCGGTCCCCACGATGCAGACTATTTATTTGAGAAGTTTGTCAAAATGATGCAGGAAAATAAGGGTAATTAAGAATTACTCAAAGAAAGGCTACTAGGATCAAAGACATGGTAACTTCGTAAAAGATTAGAGAACGAGCAACACAAAGTCCTGGTAATTTTTTCATGTTTTTCTGTTAATTTGGGTCAATCAATAATTAATGTCTGAGTAGAAAAAGAGGAGGGGTAATATTACTATCATCAACACCAACTCCTCCCTCAAGACAATGACCCCTCACACCTAAACATCTGTTTAAGGAAACGCTTTGCAAAAAACAGATTGTAGATGTCGGACAAAGGCAATCGGTAGACTTTTTTGACTGCGTTTTGCCTTCAATCTTAGTTTAGCTGGTTATCTATCGTACTTCAGTCCCAGAAAAAAGAGAATTTTACTAATTTATTTATAGAAAATTATTTTAATAAAGTGGAAAAATAGGGAAATAAAGGGAAGTTTTATTATCTACTAAGTACCTGTATAAAAATAACCGTTACAGTTGAGAAGAGGCAGAAGGCAGGGGGCAGAAGGCAGGAGTATGCTTACCAGTATGTTGACAAATATTTATACAGTGAGCTTTATTTATGTCTGACTATTTAATTGTACTTGATGTCTGTATCAAATAATACTTACTCTTTCATTATTTCGTATAAATTGCAACAATATAGGTTTTTTTATAAAAAATTACCAACTCATATATAGCAATCAGGAATGAGGTGTGAGAAAATGAAAGAATAGTAAATCTAGAC
>NZ_JARVCN010000196.1:0-34149 GCF_038442745.1 Crocosphaera sp. Alani8 | reverse complement strand
TTGGCCTAAGTTTTCGCAGCGAGTGACCCCTGGCTTTTTGAGAAGATACGATTTTCCGCAAGCAGAAATGCTCTGCGAGCAAATTTTATCCTTACCTATGTATCCTGGCATAAAATCGGAGGATATTGCTTGGGTCCTCTCACAAATATCTCTAATTTAAATTATTCAGATTTAGTATTAATGGATGATTAACTATGCAAACTACTTCAAAAATCTCACCGTTTCTGGAGCGAAATTTAGGCAATGTTTTGATTGTTGCTCTTTTAGGTATTCTTTATGCCCCTATAATTTTCTTCTGGTATGACGGGTGGTTAAATAAAACGATTAATATCGAACACGAGTATTTTAGCCATGCCATCATTGGGTTTCCTTACGCTGCTTATATTATTTTTGGCAGAAATAGCTCAAAATGGAAAAAATTAGATAATACACTCCATCCTTTAGGGGGCTTTTTCCTGGCTTTGGGATTAGCGTTGTATATTACAGGTACGCGAGAACTGGTTTCTCTCTCCTTTCCCCTTGTCATAGCGGGCATTATACTCTGGTTAAAAGGAATACCAGGATTAAAATTGAATAGTTTTCCTTTGCTTTTGATTGCGTTGGGAACTCCCAATTCTATTCCTTATTTAATTACCCCTCATACCTTACCTTTACAAAAATTGATAGCAGCAGTAGCCTGGTTTTTACTACAACAATTTGGAGTTGACACAAGGGTTGAAGGAATTTTGCTGTATGTAAATAACATTCCCGTAGAAGTTGCTCCTTATTGCGCTGGTTTAAAAATGTTGTTTACCACCATTTATGTAACACTTTTGTTATTAGATTGGACGGATAATTTGAACAATAGAAGACGGGTAATTACTTTATTAACATCAGCAATTACCATTAGCGTTATCGCAAACATCTTCCGTAATGCATTGTTAGCAGTTTTTCATGGCAACGGGATGGACGAGGCTTTTCATATCCTCCATGACACTTGGGGTGGGGATATTTACTCAGTGGCAATGTTGGGAACCATTGTGGGATTAAATTGGTTACTTGATCGTGTTTCAGAGAATGCTACCATAACCGAAGGGGTAAATGATGATAGTTTTGCTGAATAGTTTAATTACGAAAATTATCCCCCATAAGGATATGTTTGCATTTAAGAAAGGCATTCTCATTGCTCAGATTATGATCTTGGTCCTGTTTAGCTTGGTCATTATTTTTGTGGCCGTTCCTAGCTATCTTAATCAAGAATGGTCTTGGTCAAAATTACCTCGGGTTCCAGAAGTCGCCCAAATGAGGGAAATACCCAACACAAAGCTAAACTTTTCAGGATGGACAACAATTTCTCAGAGAGAGATGTCCATTAATAACTATCCTTGGTCATTGCAACTCATCGAAAAACCTGGAGAAGAGGTTGTTTTTGTTGCTTTGAAAGGACAAAAATATTTCAAAGATCAACCAGAAGTAGAATGGACTGATTTAGAACTAATGGAAAGATGGAAGAGAGAGGGGGTTAAAACCCTAGAATTTCCCTCAGAAATCAATCCAAATAATTCTGTTACTGCCCGTTGGTTCCAAGCTTGGAACGATAAAACTTATGCTGTGGTTCAATGGTACGCTTGGCCAGGAGGAGGGCATCATGCACCTTCCCAATGGTTTTTAGTTGACCAGAAAGCCCAGTTACGAAAGAAGAGGGTTCCTTGGGTTGCTGTTTCTATAACAATACCAATGGAAGCTTTAGGCAGTTTAAAGGACAAAGAAGCTTTAGCTAGACCCTTAGCTCAAGAGGTGCAGAAAACTCTAGAAAAAGAGATTTTTACCATTCAGTAATCTCAGTTAAACCAGGTTTTGAAGATAAAGACTAAACTTACCTAAATCGGCTAGTCTATCGTCTGATTCTTCGAGCCTGGTTGACAACAACTCCACTAACAAAACGACCGTAATTGTCAAGTCGATCCTGTTGACCCAATCGATCAGGATTTTCAAAAAGACCACCCAAACCTGTTATCAATGTGGCTAGAGTTCCCATGATAATTAAATAGTTACGGAAAATGGCTGTTTTTTTAGTATCTGTTGACAACATAGAAAATCTCTATCGGTCTGTTTCAAAAGTGGGTAGGTTTAAATAAAATTACCAAAGAATTTAAATTTTAAAATTTGCTTCTAGCATAACACTTTTTTGAAAAATTGGCGGGAGCCTCACCCCTGGATTAATCAAGCTTTAAGTGAGGGGAAGATTTATGAAGCTTTGCTGACAATAAGGGAGTATGGTCGAAACCTTAGCCCCTTTTTTTCGTCTTATGGAGTTGATGAGTAAGGCGGTTCCTACTAACCTGTATCAGTATGAGAACCGTTATTCTCCGTAGGAGCAATTATCGTGAGATTTCACTGGCTACTATTAACTATCCTCAGCACTCTTCTGTTTGCCTTGCCAGCAGAAGCAGGGAGACTTTTGTTTTGGCGATACGAAAACAACCAAAATCGCCTAATTTTTACCACAGATTCGCGGGTTCAACCTCGAGCCCAGTTGATCCCTAACCCTACTCGCATTGTTCTAGACTTGCCAGGAATCAGTTTGGGGCGTTCTACTGTTGATCAAACCATTGGGGGTAACATCAGAAGCGTCCGTGTGGGTCAATTTGATGCCCAAACTACTCGTTTGGTTATTGAGTTAGCCCCTGGATACACCGTCGACCCAACTCAGGTTAAGGTGCGCGGTATTTCTCCTACCCAATGGACTGTAGAATTACCCGATCCCCAACCTATTAGTAATTCTCCCACCAGACCCGTTCCTCGTCCTAACCCTCCAACCCGACCCCTCCAACGACCCCTCAGACCTTCTCCGTCTTCTTTCCAAGAAAACAACAATTTTCAAGTAACACGCAATGGTTTATTTGTTCGTTTGGATCAACAAGGTCAAAATCGAGATATTTTGGTGGAAGATAAAGAAGAAAAGGATGCTAAAACCATCCAATTTACCCTACCTGGCACATCTTTCCCCAAGTCTTTAATAGATCAGACCCTTGGAGTCAACGAATACGGGGTCAGTGACATCAGGTTTGAACAACCCCAACCTTCTCAGGGTCGTCTCACCTTACGGGTGGCAAAAGAAGGCCCAGGATGGCAAGCTTATTATTCTCGTTTGGGAGGACTGGTGTTATTGCCTAAAGGGGGTTTACCTCGGGTAGAAAATTTAACTCCTCCTGGGCCTTCTCCAGAAGTAACCGTTAGCCCCGTCAAAAATCAAAATCCTACCATTTCCGCCATTGAATTAAGTAATGACAACGCTCAACTACTGATTCGTGCTGATGGACCCATCAGAGGGGAAGGGAGTATCGATCGCAGAACGGGGATCTTTGAAATCCGTATTCCTCAAGCCCAACTGGCTGACCCTATTCAGGGGCCAAGTTTGGGGCGCAATAGCCCCATTTATCAGCTCAAGGTAAGGCAGGTTAATACGGATACGGTGGTGATTCAGGTGCGCCCTTCCTTGGGGGTGCGTTTGGGGGGGTTACGTCAGCCCAATGCAGAAACATTATCCCTGGAAGTGCTTTCATTGCGGGCTACCACCCCACCGCGAGCAAATCCGAACCCTAGTAATCCCACCAGGATTCCAGTTCCTCAGGCCCCTAATACCCCTTCTCAACCCACACCTCTTCCTCCAGGGACTCAAGCCCCCAGGGGAAGGGTTTTGGTGGTTATCGATCCCGGTCACGGGGGCAAAGATCCTGGGGCCATCGGGTTACGGGGACTGAGGGAAGTGGATGTTATTCTGCCTATTTCTTTAGAAGTTAGTCAACTTCTCAAGCAGCAAGGGGTTGAGGTGATGATGACTCGGAATGCTGACTATTTTGTCAGTCTTCAAGGTCGTACTGCTATGGCGAACCGGGCACGAGCTAATATTTTTGTCAGTGTCCACGCCAATGCGGTGGGGGGTGGTCGCTCAAATGTAAGTGGGATGGAAACTTTTTATGCCGGAAACCGAGAGTTAGCCGATGCTATTCATCGCAGTATCTTACGAAATGTTACGGTAGCTAGGGATCGGGGGGTCAAAAGAGCTCGTTTTTACGTTCTAAGAACCTCAAGAATGCCCGCTGCATTGGTGGAAGTAGGCTTTGTGACTGGGACTGTGGATAACGCCAGATTGTCCGATCCTGCCTATCGCAGTCAAATGGCTAGGGCGATTGCTCAAGGAATCTTAGATTATATTCGGCAAAAAAGACTCTAAATCTGTTTCTGTCTCTACAATATAGTTACTAACCTAAACAGTCCTGTTTCAATTGTTCACTTTTTTATTGACTTAATCACAACATGAGAGAGATTCAAAACAGTCCTATTGGTGTGTTTGATAGTGGTGTGGGAGGATTGACTGTTTTAAGGGAACTGTACCAACAGTTACCCCAGGAATCCATCCTATATTTTGCAGATACCGCACGATTACCCTACGGGAATCGTTCCGCTAAGGAAATTTTACAGTTTGTTCGAGAAATTTTGGCTTGGATGGCCCAACAAAAAGTCAAAATGGTTATTATGGCTTGTAATACCAGTTCCGCTCTGGCTCTGGAGGCTGTCCGTCAAGAATTTGATTTCCCTATTTTGGGGGTCATTTTACCCGGAGCGAAGGCCGCAGTTGAACGGGGTAAACGCATTGGAGTTATTTCCACTCCAGCAACGGCTAAAAGTCAAGCTTATCGTCGCGCGATTCAGGAAATAGATCCCACTGCTCAAGTTTGGCAACTAGGATGTCCTCGCTTTGTTCCTCTGATAGAACAAAATCGATTATGGGATGTCCACACTCAAGAAGTTGCTCGGGAATATTTGGTTCCTCTATTAGCCCATGATATTGATACCCTTGTTTACGGGTGTACTCACTATCGCCACCTAGAGGCCATAATTAAAACTATTATTCCTTCGTCTGTTAAACTGGTTGATCCAGCTACTTATGTAGTGCAAGCAGCCAAAAAAGAATTAGAATTGATGGGATTGAGTAAAACGTCTCTAGCTTCGCCTACTCGTTTCGCCGTGAGTGGCTCCTCTGCCGCTTTTTCCCACCTGTCTCAACAATGGTTGGGTTACTGTCCTTCTGTTGAGTCTGTGTCATTACCCATTGGCTTCGTTTCTACCTTCCCACGAGAACAAGTAGAAGTGCTTGAATAAGTCTAAGGATTGGTTGTTAAATCTGATTTCCTCACACCCTTACCAATCCTTTACTACTATTCATCGTCAAATTATTTTGATGTTTGAATCTAAACATCCATTTTATCCGAGATCCCGACGAGGTGGTGATAACCACTTGCCAGTGCGTTTTGCGAGCATTAATAATCCGTAGATCATTAAGAGATATAAAGAGGCGAGAAATAGTGTGATCACAGGCATCTTCTTTTCTTCGATTTATTGTTGCTAAAGTGGACGATATGTTATTATTGGCGGCTTAAGACTTAAATTAGTTAGCCAAAACAGGCAGCAGTGTCATCACTTACCACCTCTGATATGCGAGTAAGAATCAAGGTATTGAATCAACTCACTATTAAGAAACTTCAATCAAAAAGAACTATGACAACCCACAATGCTGTGTGGTAGCAGTTGCGTGATTGCTATATATCAAGTTCTTTTCCATTAGAATTATAGCTTTGTAATATAATCACTTAAGCTATTAACTCTATGGGTTATTTGCTTCCTCCGACTAAAATGCGGTTAAGGCAGTTAGCCTATCCATCAAACCATTAGGGCGGAGGGGCGAATCCTTAAAACCCTTATTAACAATTTAACATAAGAATTCCGAAACGGATAATTTTTTTTGGGACTTTACGGTAGTTTAACAAGTTGTTTTCAAGAAAATGGCGAATTTGGTTTTCTTGTCTGCTGATATCTTTGAACAGTACAAGAAAACTTAATAATGAAAAACAAGACACCACACCAAGAGATGCGAATTCTCCCTACCCCCTACGTCACAAACCCTACATCCTAACCTCACCAACACCTCATTACGTAGGTGCAAGATGTGAGTATTGAGGAGTTTGGGGAGAATAGATCGGCTTTGGTTAACTGAGTTGGAGCAGTAGTTATTACAATTGTTTGAGGAAAAATTAACCACATCTAATTCTTCCGTTGATGGATAGAAAACTTACAGCAATTTGTGACTTCATAAAGGACAAAAAGTTATGACTTTGGGGAAGATGTAGATATAGACTTAGTGCAGGTTAAAGATATTTTCTATTTCGTTTGAATCGACCATTGTTTTGTAGAGGCTACCCCATAGTCATGCTTAGGGATTAAATTTTATAATAAATTAGTGTTACTGGCTTAGTCCTATGGTAAGCTACTAGAGTCTTCGGTTCTAATGGAGGTCAGCCATTAGAGGTAACGGGGAAAGAGCGGTGTAAATCCGTCGCTGTCCCGCAACTGTGATGAGATTAGTCTTGAACAAATCCCTTAGTCAGAATGCCCGCCGATGAGTTAATCCACGTTCGTAATCGTCTGCGAGGTACAGATTGTGGTCAAGATATTTTGTCTAGGGAAGTATTCTCCTCAAAGGTTTTTTATTGAAAAGAGGCATATCGCTTCGTTAAGGAAGTCTTGCCCAAATCAATTGCGTTTATTCCAAACCATGACTTAGAAAATGAGACAAGAATCTATTCGTGACACTCCTCCCGACGCTGATCCAGTAGGTACAGCGTGGGTTTCCCTACCTCACGATAGGACGTTACTGCTTCATCGGTCTTTTCTAGATACACAAATGTTGCCATTCACATATCCCCGTCCAGATACCTCCACAGTCAGCACCACCGACTATCCATCGGCTGCAATGTATCGAGTTTTTATCCAGAAAAACTTTTTTCCCCGTTTCCAGCTTCTTAGCATTGTTGATTGTCTGGGACAACCTAGGGACGCATATCTCCACTGGCTAGAACGATGGGTTTCGCCCTTTAACTTTTGAGCCTGTTTCCAGGTGTCAATTAGACTTCTCCAATTAGATCATTTTTTGGTTAAGTCTCAAAGCTGCTGCCCCTGCTTTCATGAGGGGCTGTCTGAGGAGGTTTCCTCCTCAGTTTATACGCCCCATCCCGACACTGACCTTCGGTACAGTGCGGGGCTTCTCGCAGGGAAGCTAATTTTTGCCAATTCTGAGTCTTAGGTTAGAAACTTTTATATCCTGTCATAAGTTTTTGTATAGGTGTCTCACCTAGTCTTACCTAACACCAAATCCTCTAATAGAAACCTCTTTTAACTTGTAGTAATTAAAACCTTTCAGGAAAAGGTTTTGATTATGTTTAGTCAGTTTCGTATAAAGGGGGTATGAAAACAAGATTTGGTAGAACAAAAATCTTGATAAAAAAGGAAGAGAAATTGATGTAAAAATTGAGTGTATTTTCTCAAATCAACTTGAGAGTATTCACCTTGAATTCAACTCTGTTTGGTTTATCAATCGATGAGAGCGAAAAGCTTGATCCAGAGCAATCGATTACTGCTTTTGTGATCTACCATGCTGTCGCTAGTGCTGTGACTAAATATTTTAGTGCTTAGGAGGTACCGAATGAGTGAAGTTTCTGATAGATCAAATTGGCATCAAGATTTTCTTGCCAGTAATTTGCTGATCCTTGGCTATAATGCTTGGGCTGGTCATCTTAGTCACAAGCGTGGGGCGCTTGTTTGCAGCCTGAATTCTCCGATGGTGGGTGTTGCTGGGGAATCCTTCAAAACTTATTTTATCGCACGATCTCGCCTTCTGCCGTTCTTGAATGCTTGGTTAAAGGCTCCTGAGAGGTCCATTTTACCCCACCACTTCATGGTTGCTAATATCTTGGAAGTTGTCGATAATTATTCTCCAAGCACAGAGGTGGTCTTCTTGCTGGAGTCTTTTGATCAGGCAACGTTTTTTTACTTGAAAAACCTACCCATTACACCACCTCAATGCTACGAGCAAGTACGTAAGACTTGGGATGAATTCCAGCCAGGAGTTAATGCTTGGAAGATGAACAACTTCCAAGGGTCGATTTAAGTTTTTAAGGGGCCATTTATGGGAATTGGGCCAACAATCGTTCGCTCCACTCTCTGCCGGTGGGAATCGATTTTTACAGGAGACAAACCTTTTAAGCGGTCTCGCTCTGGGAGGGCAAAAAATACCAGAAATTGATTGGCAGATTGGAGTCAATATAATTTGTCTGAGGAAGTATTATCTTCAAAGGTTTTTTATTGAAAGATGTTTGGAAAGCAATATGAACTAAACCAGCAAAGTAATATTCTGAGCTATTACATGGTTGGATCTAATTATAAACGTGAGGAAAATCTACGAAAACTATTAATCTATGTTGATAGAAAATTTAATTTATTTGAAGTTGAAGTGTCTGATGTTTATGAATTTGAGTGTTATTTTAGAAAAGGCAGACCCTACTATAATTTAATAATAATGATTAATAATATGTCTGAAAGAAACTCTCATCAGACATACTATTTGCTAAATAATTATCAAAATAAAATTAGAAAGAAACAAAAATACGTACCTGAAATCTATATTCCAATCGACATAGATTATCTAGGTACGAGTATAAAAAAACAATTCAAAAATGAATTTTCAAAAAACTTTTTTGATTTGATAGTAAATGGGGTTGAAGTTGAAGACTTTTCTTTTACAGCTAAATGCACTTTGGCTCAAATCATTAAAGATTAAAAGTTCAAGCCTTACCGAGAATCACCCTATTGAATCTTTGATCCAATAGGGTGATTCTCGGAAATTATGCTAAATTGCCCCAAATAGGAGCTTCCCTACTTTAGGCCAGACAACTAGTTGGAGTTCGTAGAACGAAGTCTTGATGCCGTCTCGACCATGTTGATGAGTGAAGGCTTTACTTCGGACCATTGACGTGTCTTGAGTCCACAATCGGGGTTGATCCAGAGGTTCTTACGGGGAAGCACAGCTTCCGCTTTTGACATGAGGTTACTCATTTCATCGGTGGGGGGCACCCGTGGCGAGTGTATGTCATAGACACCTGGGCCGATCTCATTTGGATACTTGAAGTCTACGAAGGCATCGAGCAGTTCCATATTGGAGCGAGAAGTCTCAATAGTAATGACGTCGGCGTCCATAGCTGCGATGAATTCGATAATATCGTTGAACTCGGAGTAGCACATGTGAGTATGGATCTGGGTGTCATCCTTCACGCCACAGGCACTGAGGTGAAAAGCCTTTACCGCCCAGTCGAGATAGTGATCCCACTCGCTCCGGCGTAACGGCAGTCCTTCGCGGAAAGCGGGTTCATCGATCTGGATGGCGGCAATTCCAGCTGCCTCAAGATCCACCACTTCATCACGAATGGCCAGCGCGATCTGATGCGTGGTGACGGAGCGTAGCTGGTCATCACGTACGAAGCTCCACTGGAGGATTGTAACAGGGCCTGTGAGCATACCCTTCATCGGGCGATCGGTCAGCGATTGAGCGTACTCAGACCAGTAGACAGTCATGGGCTTGGAGCGACTGACATCGCCAAAAACAATCGGCGGTTTCACATAACGAGTCCCGAAGCTCTGCACCCAGCCGGTGCTGGTAAAGGTAAAGCCTTCGAGATTTTCCCCAAAGTATTCCACCATGTCATTGCGCTCGAATTCGCCGTGAACAGGCATATCAATGCCGATCTTGTCTTGGAAAGCAACGCATTTAGCAATTTCTTCCTTCATGAATTGGTCGTAGTCTGCATTGCTTAGGGTTCCTTTTTTCCACTGGGCGCGCACTTGGCGGACTTCCTTGGTTTGAGGGAATGAGCCTATGGTCGTGGTCGGGAATTCTGGCAAACGGAGTTTGGCCCGTTGCTTGGATTGGCGTTCAACGAAGGGTGAGGCGCGGTCAAAATCGTTGGGCTTAACCTCAGCAAGACGCTTTTTCACAGCATCATTGTGGATGCGCTTGCTGGACTTTCTCGAAGCAACCGCGGCACGGTTGGCTTCAAGAGTTTCCATGCTGCCGACTTCATCGAGAAGTTGCCGAAGTTCAGTGACTTCCGTGAGTTTCTCGTCGGCAAAAGCCAGCCAGCTTTTCAACTCTTCATCAAGTTTCCGTTCGTTTTGCAGGGTAACGGGGGAATGGAGAAGTGAGCAACTAGGTGCGACCCAGAGCCGATCCGCACCAACAGCTGCCTTCGCCTTCTTCAAAACTTCTAGTGAGGCATCGTAATTATTCTTCCAGACATTGCGGCCTTCGACGATTCCTGCGGAGAGAATTTTGTTCTTGGGGAAGGTAGCCAGAACAGTGTCGATGTCCTCCGAACCCCGCACAAAATCAAAGTGTAAGGCATCAACCGGCAACGCAAGGTAGTCGTCAAGATTATCTCTCACACCACCGAAATAGGTGGTGACCAACAGCTTCGCTGAGCCTTTGACCTTGGAGAGACGATCATAGGCAACTTTCAAAGCGTTGCGCTGGAGGTCGCTCAGATCAGTGGAAATAATCGGCTCGTCTAGCTGTATCCATTCCGCTCCTGCGGCTGCCAGCTTACCTATAATCTCTTCATAAACGGAGACAAGGTTGTCCAGGAGAGTCAGCGGATCGAAGTCCAAGTTGCTAGAAGCCTGCACTTTCCCCAGGGAAAGATACGTTACGGGCCCAACGAGTACTGGCTTTGCGTTAATTCCCAGATCCTTGGCTTCCGCAAACTCATCGAAGACTTTGGTGCCGCTTAGGGAAAACGTCGTGTCTGCCCGAAACTCAGGGACAATGAAGTGGTAGTTCGTATCGAACCACTTTGTCATCTCGCTGGCGAAAGTGGAAACCTTGTTCGTTTGGCAGTCCTTCTCTTCTTCAACTAAAGAAGCACCACCCTCCGTACCACGAGCAATGGTGAAAACAGTGTTGATATCCGTCTGCCCACCTTGCCACTGGAAACGCGACGGCACATTGCCAAGTAGGCAGCTCATGTCGAGCACTTGGTCGTAAAAGGAGAAGTCGTTGACAGGGATCAGATCGATCCCGGCTGCCTGTTGCTTCTTCCAGTTTATTTCCCGTAAGGTCTTTCCTGTGGCAAGCAACTCTTCTAGTGTAAGGATACCTTTCCAATAAGCTTCTGTGGCACGTTTCAATTCGCGCCTTGCTCCGATGCGAGGATAGCCCAGGGTGTGCGTCTTGATAGAGTTTATTTGGCTGAGAGACATAGATATCTTGTACTATTTTTTATTGTGGTCGTTGCAATTGCTTTTGAGCAATACTCAACAGTTTACTGAGCTGAAGCTATGAAGTAAAATGATAAATATTAAAGTATAAATGAATCTAATTCATACTAAAGACCCAATGTCAGTCCTCGAACGAATCCATTTTGAGATTATTGTGGCAGTAGAGAAATTAGGAACGGTAACAGCTGCTGCCAAGAAACTACACCTTACTCAGTCAGCCTTAAGCCATAGCATGGGAAAACTAGAAAAATCACTAAACGTAGAGATTTGGCGGCGACAGGGTCGTCGACTTGTTCTAACACAAGCAGGAGAATACCTACTCGCAGTTGCCGAGCGTTCCCTGACGCAGTTTAATCATGCTGAAGAGTGCCTTCATCAATTTGCTCGAGGACAGAAGGGAGTTCTTAGAATTGGAATGGAGTGTTACCCGTGTTATCAATGGCTCCTAAAAATTGTGGCACCATATCTAACAGCATGGCCTTCTGTCGACATTGATGTAAAGCAGAAGTTCCAATTCGGAGGGATCGGAGCATTGTTTGGTTACGAGATCGACATGCTCGTTACCCCCGATCCCCTCTTTAAAAAAAAATTGTTATTTGAGCCGGTGTTTGATTACGAACAAGTGCTTGTAGTAGGGAAGTCCCACAAACTATACGGTTTAGATTTTATAATCCCAGAAGATTTATCCAAAGAAATTCTAATTACCTATCCAGTATCAATTGACAGACTAGATATCTTCTCACAGTTCATGGTCCCAGCCGGAATACATCCCAAAGAACACAAAGTGATTGAGAATACCGATATCATGCTCCAGATGGTTGAAAGTGGCCGAGGTGTAGCGGCTCTTCCGCGGTGGCTCGTTGAAGAAGCTTCTCACCGTTTTCAAGTCGCTCCAGTTGCTCTCGGAGCTAAAAAAGTTCAAAAACAAATATATCTCGGCATTCGCGAAAATGAAGGGCAAATCGATTACATTAGTGCATTTTTGCAACTAGCTCGCGAGAAGAATAATCGGTCATAAATTAAGATAAGGTAGGGACTCAGTTTAATAGATATCTTCAAGAGTCTATAAACCAGTCAAAGCAACAAAAACATATCTCTTACTTTGGCGTTAGATTCTTGCCCCATAAAGAATCTGACGATTAAAAGTTACGAAAAAATTCCCCAATCTTTTTTGGACGGGGAATTGTAATAACATTAAGTTGAAAACAGCCTTCACATTTTTTGCTATAAAGACTCTACAACCTTTTCTTTGAACACTTTTCCTGCGGAAAATACAGGAACAGTGGTTGCGGGAATGACAATAGGTTGTCCCGTTTGAGGATTCATACCTTTACGTTCTTTTCTCGGTCTGGGTTGTTTGGGTCGAAATGATAGTCACCTATCAAAACTCCCTTTCCGAACCGTGCGTGCAACTTTCATTGCACACGGCTCTCGGTAATCAGTCCCTTGTCATGGGTACAGTCTTCTAAACTGGCAAAATCACGATATTGTTTTTGTCCCACTTTCCTGTGAGTAATCAAGTAATGTCCCTCTTTTGTTTGGAAAGTCCTCGAACCATTAATACCATCTCGGAAATAAAGGGATGCCTGTTTTTTTCCTGTTGCACCGGTTCTGGTTTTTATCCACGCTCTGAGTTTACTCATTATCATGCTGTCGAGTTTTGAGAAAACCTGAGAACTAGACACTCTGCTGTAGTGATGGCTCCACTGTTCAATAATTGGGTTTAATTGGCCGATTAATTCCCTTTGGGGAGCGTGTTTGTATTGATTAACCACTTTAACTATGGCTTGATAGTGAGCTTGGATTGATTGGGAACTGGGTTTAATCAGGGTTCGATAGTTTAAACAGCTATGTTTGAAACTTTTATGCTTTCCTGTAGGATATTGTCTGACGTTAAACCCAAGAAAATCGAATCCTGGCTTTTCATGTTTGCCGTCGATGTCAAGTTCATAGAGAGTATGGCAAATTCTTGTTGCCCCAGGCAACAGTGGAAACCCCCTGTTTTCCAGCCATTGAGTAATGGATTGTTGGAATTGTAGGACAACTTCTTTGCTCTGATGTAACACCAGAAAATCATCGACGTATCTAATCACCATTGGTTTTTCCCTTTCTTCGGTGGTTTCCCCTTGGTTGAACTGATTAAGGAAAGAATCCATAGCATCTTTGCTCATTCCATCTAAAGCAATGTTCACTAGTAGAGGGGATAAATCATCGGAGATTATTCCTTTTTTTAACCATTGTTTAATGGTTGTTTTCAAGGTTTTGGGAAAATCTAGTTTAGATAATAGGTAAGTATGGTTAATTTCATCGAGACAGTTAACAATTTTGCCCCTCAGAATGTATTTTGGACTCTTAGCGACTCCTTGGAATAGGCTTTCAATAGCATCGTGGATAGATTTAGCCGGTTGACAACCGTAGGATTCTCTCGACCATCGAGCCTCCCAATAGGGTTCTAGAGCCAACTTAACCAAAGTTTGCATAGCTCTATCTTTGTTAAAGATAACTTTTTGGGGATGCACCAAGGTTTGTTTACGCCGATTATTTTGGATAACTTGGCGTAGAGCGAAGAGCTTTGCAGAGTGGGACTTTAACAGTAATTGCTGAAGCTTTCGTGCTTTTGCTTTTTGTCCAGATTGGACTGCTTGAAATATTCGCTTTTGTAACTTAAACACTTTCCTCTGAACCTTAGTCCAGTTGATGTTTCGATTTTCTTTCGCATCAATAGTGTTCCATGCCTTCTGAGTGTTTAAACTAGCATTGGCTGTATTCATTACGACTCAAGACCATTTCTTCTGATTGACCATCTAGTATGTCAGCTTATCTACAACCATTACAGTTGAGCTTTTGCTTCTTACTGATTCCCACCACCATGATTCATAGGCTTAAGTTTGTCGCTACTCATCGTTTCGACCAATAGATGAGAGAAATCATGGGGTTAATTTGTTCCGTTGTTGAGGGTAATCTGGTGTTAGGTTCATTAAGGGTTTGATTGCTCGTACCCTGTCTATCCTCCGAACTACTTTCGGGAATCTATATAGGTAGCCTTTCGATACTCCTATCTTTCGTTATGTTCATTTTGAACGCAGCATATTAACCAACGTTTGCTACTGTTTGGTTACGAAGGTTAAGACAGTTCGCTATTCGCTAACCATGACCAGTTGACTAGGGGTGTTTCTCTGTTTGGTTCAGAGATTATCCCCGTTTCTCCCCGCTTCAATCTATGAGTTACTAATCCATAAACTGGGGGCGATGTTCTCACTCTTGGGTAAGTTAGTGATTTCCCTTGATTCCGAGTGCCACAACCTCAAAGTGGACTCAACAACAGTTATCGGGTTCTGGGTTATAAACTCATTGCCCAACGACGTACACGCTTTCTTAAAATCGGCTTTATAGACCGAATTTTAATTAGCTTTCTACATCAACAAATCGCACCAAAAGTTCCAAAACCAACTAAAACTACTTTATCTCCGGAGGCAACTGTTTCCATGATTGTCTCTGTGAGTGAATCAAGGATATGAGTTGTCTCTTTTTTGGTAAGACGAGTCTTAGCGGCAATCATGTTGACGAGGTCTTCTTTATTCATTGTTACTTAATAGACAATTCTGACTGAGGATGATTATAGCTGAAGATTAACCATCCAGTCACTAAAAAAGGGATAAAAGTTAGGTTTCTTTTTGATGGTTTTATGTCCTAACTTCCCTCTATTTTAAGTCCTCAACACTTTGAGCTTATGTTTTGGTTGAGGGATATCATCTGTTTATCATTACTACTAATCAAACTTAGTTTTTGTTATAAAAGATTACCAAAATAAAATAAACAAGCATAAATACTCAGGTAACATATATGGGGTTAATTACGGTTCTAGATAAAAAATGTTTGAAGTATAACGTACCTCAACGATGTATAAATACCCCAAGACCGATTAAAATAATCCCCCATAGTTTCTGTTCTCTGATATCTTCTTTTAGGATTAATTTTGCTCCTAGCATACTGATGATATAAGTTAAAGCTGTGGCTGGACGAACAAAGCTAATATCTGCCCAACTTAATACAGAAATGAAACTAAAAAAGGCAATTCCTTGACAAGCAATTCCAGTGAGAATAATAGGACTGGTTAGGACTTTTATGACCATTTTTATAACTTCTGAAAAGGTTATTTCTTTTAATTCTCCTATTTTTTTCATTCCCAATGCCAAACATAAGTCTCCACTGGCATCGGACACGGAACTAATCATAATAGCTAACCAAGTTTTAGAAACAGCTAAGCTAAAGGGGAGAAAAAATAAAGGTAAATTTCGAGACTTAATATTGCGATGATAATCTTGAGAAAATTGTGAGGTTTGACTATCGCTAAACCCGACAAATAATACACCAAAAGAAATGACCAATGTACTTATCCAACGCATTCCAGTAATATTTTCTCCTAAAATAGCCCAGGCAAATAATCCATTTAAAACATAGCTAGAAGCATGAATAGGTAAAACATAACTGAGGTCTAATTTAGAAATAGCACTCAAATAAAGACTAAGAGAAATTACCAGGATACCCAGAGCCATTAAAATCCAATAATTGGTTAAAATATAAGTAATTAAGTAGAAAATAATAGTGGGACTAGAAAAATCAAAGCCGACAAAATCTTTCATTCCTCGACTCAGAAGAATATCTCCCAATACCTGAGTAATTGATAAAGATGCTAGTAATAGAAAAGTTTTCACAGTGCTTAATAGTTACTCGATGATTTTTACTGCCTTGTTAAATTTTCCCTTGTTTATGAGTGAGGTTTCTATTAATTATTTATTAAACCTCCTCATTGTAGGGATGATTATGTTATGGTAATCAAAGGTTTGACCCATAATGGATAGTGTTTTTGGGCATAAAGCATCTATATCTTAACAAAACTAAACTTAAAAAGCCATTTTTCACTTCTGTTATCAACAAGACGAGTCATTAAGGGTTCTAGCTTTTTATTGCTTAAGTCAAAAAAATCAGTTCGTTTGACTGATGCTAGTTGCTTTGTGTTCCTTTTATCAAGTCGCAAATTGCTCTAACACCGAACTCAGGTTAGAAGTGTCCGATGGGACAGTTTAGTTGATGAATTAAACTAAAATCGATTATGATCGTAGAGAGGATTAAATTAACGGCTTCGATCTACTGATAGATTGCTTAATCTTTCAGAAAATTGATTAAAAAAAAGCAAAGCTGTTACTAAACAATGCCTAATCATACTTGTCATGTTTTATTGGTGGAAGATAAGCTAGAGAATATCCAGCTATTGCAGGATTTATTGTCCAAAGGCCAACATAGTTCCCTAGCAAAAGGTCTAAGTTTTCCCATCACTTCGGTTTCTACTTTAAGAGAAAGTTTAAAGTCTTTAGAATCTCACAAATTTGATGTTATTTTGCTAGACTTAGACTTACCCGATAGTCAAGGATTAGACACATTAATTAAACTTAGAGAAAAAGTACCCAATATTCCCATCATCGTAGAAATAGAGGGGCAACACGAGGAAAAACTAGTCGATTCTTTTCAATTAGGTGCGGATGGATATTTACAAATAAAAAGCCTTGACAGTAATCTCCTAATCCACGAAATTCGTTTAGGTATCGAACGGCAAAAATATTGTGCCAAAATTAGTCAACAACAGCAGGAACTTCGTCAAGCGCAAGAGTTATCCGACTTAGACGAACTAATTAAGTCCAGTGGAGAAACCAGTGTAACCGCACGATTATTTGGAACATATCCACTCAAAGAAAGCTTACCAGATATATTCGATGAATTAGTAGAAACATACGGCACTTTATTAGAATTAGCCCTGGAACAAAAAATGTATAAGGTGAATTACAATATTTCTGAAAAACTACGAACTTTAGGGGAAAAATTAGGCTTTCTTAAAGCAAGTCCTCGAGATACCATTGAAATTCATACAACAGTATTAAAAGAGAAAAGTAAAGATATTTCTGTCGTGAAAGCGCAAGCTTATGTTGCTGAAGGAAGACTAATGATATTAGAATTGATGGGCTATTTAGCTTCTTTTTATCGCAAATACTATATAGGCTTGAGTAACATTAACCTTTCCATCAGAAAAGATTATCCCTAAATTTCATGAATAAATATCTGCTCAAACTATACATCACCGGGAATACGGTCAACTCTCAAAGGGCGATCGCTAACCTATTCCGTATTTGCCACGAAGAATTACAAGATCAATATACTGTAGAGATAATCGATGTCCTCGAACAACCTCAAACCGCCGAACGAGAAAAGATTTTGGTTACCCCAACCCTGATCAAACAGTTACCCCCACCCCTACAACGTATTATTGGGGATATGTCCAATACTCAAAAAGTCCTCTTAGGGTTAGATTTAGTCTCCCAAAATCAAAACTAATTAATATTTCTTGGCAAGATGAAGAGAAACAGGCAAAATAAACAGTAAACAATTAAACTTCTATTCCTTAACCAAGACACGGATGATTCCAGAGAACGAACTAGATTGTATTGAGAAATTAGAAACCGCTATTCCAGGGTTCGATTTTTTATCTGAAGGGGGACTTCCCAAAGGACGGGCCACCTTAGTAGCGGGAACCGCCGGAAGTTCTAAAACCGTTTTTGCCTGTCAATTTTTAGTCGAAGGAATTAAACGGGGAGAAAACGGCGTTTTTGTTACCTTTGAAGAACCTCCCAAGGCCTTACGCCGCAATATGCGGGGATTTGGCTGGAACATCGCTCAGTGGGAACTAGAACAAAAATGGGCTTTTGTAGATGCCTCTCCCCAACCCGGAGAACCAATCATGGTTACAGGAGACTACGATCTTGGCGCGCTAATCGCCCGCATCGAGTTTGCTATTCGTAAACATAAAGCCCAACGGGTATCGATGGACTCATTAGGGGCAATTTTTAGCCATTTGAGCGATAGCGCACAAGTGAGAAGCGATCTCTTTCGGATGGCCTCTGCTTTACGGGAATTAGGGGTAACCGCTATTATGACCGCGGAAAGAACCAAAGAATACGGAGAAATTAGCCGTTTTGGAGTAGAAGAATTTGTTGCTGATAACGTGGTCATTTTACGTAACGTTCTAGCGGATGAAAAACGTCGTCGTACCATCGAAATTTTGAAGTATCGGGGTACAGATCACCAAAAAGGGGAATATCCCTTTACCATCGTTCCAGGTCGCGGTGTGGTCATTATTCCCCTATCCGCCATCGAGTTAGAACAAAAATCTTCTAATATTCGCATTACCTCCGGTAGCGAAGAGTTAGATCGTATGTGTGGGGGGGGATTTTTCCGAGATTCCATTATTTTAGTCTCAGGGGCCACAGGAACAGGAAAAACCCTCATGGTAACAGAATTTATGGCCGGTGGAGTTCTCAACGGAGAGAGATGTTTAGTTTTTGCCTTTGAAGAAAGCAGAGAACAATTATTTCGTAACGCTACGGGTTGGGGTGTAGACTTTCACGAAATGGAAAAACAAGGCAAGTTGAAGGTAGTATGTCGCTACCCGGAAACCACCGGGTTAGAAAATCACCTCATCAATATGAAAGAAACTATCGAAAGCTTTAAACCTAACCGAGTTGCAGTGGATAGTTTATCGGCCCTCGAACGAGTTTCTAACTTAAAAGGATTCCGTGAGTTTATTATTGGCTTAACTTCTTTTATTAAACAACAAGAAATCGGCGGTTTATTTACCTCAACCACCCCAACTTTATTAGGGGGATCTTCCATTACTGAAGCCCACATTTCTACCATTACAGATTCAATTATCCTACTGCGTTATGTGGAAATGTACGGGGAAATGCGTCGGGGAGTCACTGTTTTAAAAATGCGTGGTTCGATGCACGATAAAGATATTAGAGAATTTTCTATTGACAACAAAGGAATGCACATCGGTAAACCTTTCCGCAATGTGACGGGTATTCTATCCGGTTCTCCTATGTACACCGCACAAAGCGAAGTGGAAAGATTAAGCAATTTATTTGAGGAGTAAACTCTAAATTGTGAGCAATTTTTTTTCTCTGTTTCCCTGTGGAGTTTGTCAAAAAACGTTATCCTGAATAATAAAGAAAGATGACGGTTAAGTGATCCCCCTATGTCAAAAATAGAAACTAGAACCGAACCCATGGTGTTAAACATGGGGCCTCATCATCCCTCAATGCACGGGGTATTGCGTCTAATCGTTACTTTGGACGGAGAAGACGTAGTGGACTGTGAACCCGTAATTGGGTATCTTCATCGAGGGATGGAGAAAATTGCAGAAAATCGTAGCAATGTGATGTACGTTCCCTACGTTAGCCGTTGGGACTACGCCGCAGGAATGTTTAACGAAGCTATCACCGTTAACGCCCCCGAACAATTAGCGGATATCGAAGTTCCCAAGCGCGCCCAGTATATTCGGGTGATTATGTTGGAACTTAACCGCATTGCTAACCATTTATTGTGGTTGGGTCCTTTTTTAGCAGATGTTGGCGCACAAACTCCCTTTTTCTACATCTTCCGAGAACGGGAAATGATTTACGATCTCTGGGAAGCGGCTTCAGGGATGCGCCTAATTAATAACAACTATTTTCGTGTTGGTGGAGTAGCAGTAGATTTACCCTACGGTTGGATCGATAAGTGCGAGGACTTCTGCGATGCTTTTGACCCTAAAGTAGATGAATACGAAAAGTTAATTACTAATAACCCTATTTTCCGTCGCCGTGTGGAAGGAATAGGAACCATTACCCGCGAACAAGCTATTAACTGGGGACTGTCTGGCCCGATGTTACGAGGTTCGGGGGTTCAATGGGACTTACGCAAAGTGGACCACTACGAATGTTATGATGACTTCGACTGGGAAGTACAGTGGGAAACCGCCGGAGATTGTTTTGCCCGTTACTTAATCCGTATTCGGGAAATGCGCGAGTCTGTCAAAATCATTCGTCAGGCGTTAAAGACTATTCCAGGAGGTCCTTATGAGAACCTGGAAGCTAAGCGTATGATGGAAGGAAGGAAGTCCGAATGGAATGATTTTCAATATCAACACCTTGCTAAAAAAGTTGCTCCTACATTTAAAATTCCCGAAGGTGAACATTATGTACGGATGGAAAGTGGTAAAGGTGAACTAGGAATATTCATTGTGGGTAAGAATGATCCTTTCCCCTGGCGTTGGAAAATTCGCGCCCCTGATTTTAATAATTTACAAATTTTACCTCATCTTCTTAAAGGGGTAAAAGTTGCTGATATTATGGCAATTTTAGGCAGTATTGATGTAATTATGGGTTCTGTGGATCGCTAGATTTTTACTATCCATAATGTTTAGTTTAGGAGGGTTTTATACCCTCTCTTTTTTGTCGGTTTGAAATATTATTTTTTTCCATTCTTCTAATATAAAATAAGGAACCTTAATTACACTGGATTGGCCATCTTTTAAAGGTAATTCTAATAACCAAAAATTATTACTTTCTAAACTATCAACAACACGGTTAAAATCGTATTGTCCCATATTGGGAGAAAATGATTCTTTATCGCTGGCAAACACATCCGGAACTTTAATAGTTAAATCTTCTCTTATTTTGATGGTTAAAGGTTGAGGGTGTTCAAATGCAAATAAGTCGGGGAAACCCACCAAACGCAAATTTACTGTGGGTTCATTGTTGCCTTTGATTTCCTTAAAAAAAATTAGTTGCCAAGGATTCTTAGATTGATCTCGCCAAGTTTGTATGGATTTATAAAGAAGAATGTTAGGAGGAATTTCGCTTTCTCTAATAACAGCAGAAGCTGGTTGTATGGATAATAAACACACCAATCCTAAGAGAAAGACCAACTTAAAAACTTTCTTAATCATTTGTGTAGATAATCGATAATTAATAACTGTTCAAACATTGCCACATTTTTGATTCGCAAAAACCGCCTCTTTTATCTTTTTTGGATTGGGTAAATTAAGATTATTCATCAAGGTGATAAACTGAAGGCGATCGCGTCCCACAAATCGAGGATTAGATTGTTTTTCTTCCCCAATGGTGGACACTGTATTTCCGTTATAATCATGACCAGGATACACCAAGGTTTCATCTGGTAGTGTGAACAGTCGTTGGGTTACTGAGTCGTATAAAACACCAGGATCTCCACTTTGAAAGTCTGTCCTTCCACACCCTCGAATAAATAAAGCATCCCCTGTTAAAAGAATTTTCTGGTTGATAAAATAGGCAACATGACTGTTAGTGTGACCAGGAGTAGCGATCGCTTCGACAATAATACTCCCCAACTTTAGCACTTGTTTATCCCCCATAAAACCATCAGCACAGGTCACAGGAGCATTTTCGGGTACAATGACCGAACATCCCGTCATTGTTCGCAATTTCCCTGTTCCGGTAATATGATCGGCGTGGATATGGGTTTCTAAACAGTATTCTAATGTTAATCCTAACTCATCTAAAAGCTGGTAATTCCCTTCCACTTGCTCTAAAACAGGATCAACTAATAAAGCTTGTTTCAAGGTGCGATCGGCAATTAAATAAGTGTAAGTAGATGAATCTTCATCAAACAACTGACGAAAGAGCATAATTTGTAGAACTTTTCATTAATTAATCTAAAGATAGCTTGAGAGTGTTAAGTTTAACAATTTTTTGGGCATTCTCAAGTTGTAAGGATTTAGTCTCTACTCCTTTTTGATTTTAGTTAATGCCATGCTCAAAATTAAGCTATTCAATCCGCAACATCCCCTAGAACATCAAGAACTCGAATTAAGCGACCATCGTCTCAGGGGCGACGGGTGTTTGATTGGCAATTCTCCTAGTTGTGGGTTGATGATTCCTAGTGTTAAAGTCCAGGAAGTTCATGGTAAATTGTTTACCGATAAAGGTAAATATTTCTTCCAAGATTTAACTGAAAAAGCCATCACTGAATACAATGATGAAGTAGTGAATAAGGAAAAGTCTTATCCTTTAGAAACCGATGATATTATTCGTATAGGTGAATTTGTATTAATTGTTGATGGTTTACCTATCAAAAAGAAGTCTAAAAGCAAAAAGAGTAAGAACGGTAAGTCTTCTAATAAAAGAAGTTTACAAAACCTTAAAGCATTAACTCGAAAAAATCGCCGTTCCAAAGAGAAAAATAAAGAGACTTCAGAGCAATCTAATAAAGGAATAATAGATCCGAAAAAAACTCTTACTAACAATCAACACAATTCTGATTCTTCCATTGCGAGTGGATCGAATGGGACAGTTATTTCTCCCCCTTTACCTGCAGGTAAAAAAGACAAGAAAATCTCCTCCCCATCGAAAGAAGCTTCTCCTACTGATTCCCCCTCTCAGATTTCCACTTTAGGAGGCATTAACTGGTGGAACAAAGGAAAAATAACTGTTCGTTGTGTGAATATTATTGAAGACACAAAAGATGTAAAAACTTTTCGTTTTACTGGCACTTCTCCCACCTTATTTAATTATAAACCTGGTCAATTTATCACCCTAAATCTTAATATAAATGATAAGAAAATAAAAAGATCTTATTCAATTTCTTCTACTCCTTCTCGTCCCCACACCTTAGAAATTACCGTCAAGCGAGTTCCAGCCCCAACAGACTTTCCAGATGCCCCTCCCGGGTTAGTTTCTAACTGGTTACACGACAATCTTAAAGTAGGGGATGAAATCACCGTAACGGGTCCATCAGGGAAATTTACTTGTGTAGATAATAACGCTACCAAATTGTTATTTATTTCCGCAGGAAGTGGTATAACACCAATGATGTCTATGTCTCGTTGGGCCTTAGATACAGTTGCAAACCGAGACATTACTTTTGTTCATAGTGCCAGAAGTCCAAGAGATATTATTTATCGTCAAGAACTAGAAACATTAGCGGCAAATCATAGTAATTTTCATCTAGCATTAACTATGACTCGTCAGACTACGGGAGATCCTTGGTGGGGTTTTCAAGGACGATTAAACGAGGTTCTATTACCAGCTATTTGTCCTGATTTTAAAGAAAGAGTTATCTATGTTTGTGGACCAGATAGCTTTATGAAAGGGGTCAAAAAATTAGTAGAAGGATTGGGTTTTCCTATGGAAAACTACAATCAAGAAAGTTTTGGCGGTTCTAATAAAAAACGTTCCCCATCTTCTGAGGAGAAAAACAACAATTCACCTGTTGTTACAACGCCAAATAACACCACAAATAATGGTCATTCTGTTGCCACAGAAACTGTTACAGAACCTGTTGTCGTTCCTAATAGTAATGAGTCTTACCCTGTAGTTTTTGCCAAGTCAGGAAAAGAAGTTCTTTGCGATGCTCAAATGTCCTTATTAGAATTAGCCGAAGAAGAGATGATCGATCTTGATTCTGGGTGTAGAAGTGGAGCCTGTGGCAGTTGTAAGGTGAAGAAATTAGAAGGAGATATTCGTTATGAAGGGGATGCCGATGGTTTAGACGAAGATGATACAGAAGAAGGCTATATTTTAGCTTGTATTGCCTATTCGCAGGGAAAGGTTGTTATCGATGCTTAAACAAAGAAATCGCCAAAAGTAACGTTTTGGCGATCGCTGATTAGTTCTCTAGATGTAATGATTTCTACATGGATAACTGTTCGACAGATTGACTGTTGGCAATGGTTCCTTGAGATTCGTTAGATTTGAGGAAAACATATAAATTGGGGATCATATATCCTTTCCGTTCAAAACTAATCATTCTGGTTTCTTTGACTTCATATTCTTGGTTAATGTCGCTCAAAGCTTTGTATAAAACCTCTCCTGTGGGATCTCCTTCCACTTCTGGATCAGGATGGAAATAGTAACCATAGTTGGGTTCAACAATGGCGATATTCGCTTGAGGATCGATTTTAATGAAGTAATCTTGGTCTTCGATACGAGATTGAGCTAGATTACTTAAATTTAAACCCAAAATGGTTATATTTGTAATGGCAAAAGCAAGTACGAGAGCCGGGGCAATAATTTTTCTTAACATATTTTGTTTATTAGTTTGATTAAAGCATTGCGGAATATGGGGAGCCGCAAGTTTTATTTCTTATAATAATTTAACAAAACTTAATGTTAAAGACAAATTAGTAGTGATGAGATTACTCACTACCTTGACAAGCAAAGGTAAGTGATTACTGATAGCTACCGACTTCTAGAGCAAGGGATTTTGTATGATCCGATTTGGATAGAATATAAACTCCTCCATCTCCTCCCCTACCAATGCGTAATGTTTCGTCTATATAAGTGATCTCGAAAACTGGCACTCTTCCGGGAGGATTACGAGCTTCTACAATCTTAAAAGGATTTAACTGGGGAGTTGTCACTGCCGCAATTTTTTCGATCGCTAGATGGCGTTGTTTGAAGTTTATATTTAATCGCTTGTCGGGAAGTGGGGAGTTATTTTCTTTGGCCACTTCAAAACTAGCTGTTACCAAAACATATCCTGATATCAATCCTAAACGATGTTTGACAAAGGCTTGATTATAGAAAGATTGAGTTTTAAGATCAATAACTTGATAGACTTCACCTACTTTTAGTCCGTATTTTAATTTGGTTAGGGAACGAATTTCTCTGGAGGTTGAGTATTGCAAATGCCAAACACCATCTAGAAGATCAACAGCATAGAGCAAGGGATATAGATAGGGGTTTTCTGCTTCTAGTTTCCCCGTCAATTCCTCTATTTCTTGAATACTTTGATCTTCTAAATTAAAATCGGTAATTGGAGAGCCTAAGTTCACATCGGTGGGTGTTTTTAGGTTCTCAATTTTTTCTAGCAGTGCTTGTTTTAATTTTGCCCTATTTTCCAAGTTGGTAACCTAGTTTTGCTAATGGATTTGGTCTCAGTTTTTTAATGTTCACACTTCAAGTAGGGACAGTGATATTAATTTTACAGTCCAATTTGTTGAATTAACTCTTGAACCACTGCTAAATTAACCGTGTCACGGATGATGATAAAAATTCCTAAACTGAGTAGTAAAACTAAACCAGTTTGCATGATTCCTTCTTGAAGTTTTAGGGGTAAAGGTTTACCGAACAATCCTTCTATTAGCAGAAAAACCAATTGTCCACCGTCTAAAGCTGGTAAAGGTAGGGTATTAATAATAGCTAAATTGATGCTAATTAAAGCCCCAAACTGAAACAAATTACCCAGATTGTTTTTAGCTATACTTGCACCGTACTCGACGATTTTAACTGGTCCTGCAACCTGTTGAGCGTTTTCTTGAAAATTGCTAATTAGTTGCCAAAATCCCTGTAAGGTTAGGACGGAAACATTTTGATAAGCTTCTGCACCATAATTGAAAGCTTGGAGTAAACTTTGAGCGCGGTTTAGATGAACATTAGGCAATAATCCAACGCCAATTTTTCCCTCTCCTTCTTCGTTGCTTTGGGGAATGACGGTTAAATCTAAAATCTGTTCTTCTCTTTTAACTTCCAAGGACAAAGGTTGTTCAGCAGAGTTTTTAACCTTGTCGATAAAGATGGTGGTTGCTTCAGGAAAACTACCTAAAGACTGACTGTCCACTGAGAGAATAACATCACCTGATTGTATTCCTGCTACCATTGCTGCGGAATTTTCATCTACTTGAGGTATCATTAGTCCGGGTTGTAAGTCTTGAATTCCAACCGTAGCTGTTTGTCCTACCAACAAGAAATAAGCAAAAATAAGATTAGCGATGACTCCAGCACTGATGACGATTGCTCGGTCAAAAATGGGACGGTTACGCAGTAAGTCCGGGTCATCGGGAGCAATATCGCTCTCAGGATCATCATCGGGGAAAGCTACAAATCCACCCAAAGGGATAGCACAGAGGGTATATTCTGTTTGTTTGCCTTCATATCGAGCTAAAACGGGACCAAAACCGATAGAAAACCTAGTTACATGGATTCCTTGTAATCTAGCTGCGGAAAAGTGACCCAACTCATGAACAAAAATTAATATTACTAAAACTGCAATCGCTGCCAGAACTGACATAATAAGTTAATGGATTATCAAATATTTAACAATTATCTTGGTAAAAAAGCAGTGAAAATTGTAGGGAATCTCCACTGCTACGAGTTTCGGATAGATTTAGGGAATCGTAGGCTACTAAAAACACCTATTTTCCCTAATCATCGTAAACCCGACATTCAACTGCATCAGGATTATCATCACAATACTTTTCAAAACTGGTTTTAGGGGTTTCGTTTTGACGTTGGTGAGAAGCTTCTGCTTGAAGTTCTTCCACTGCATCCCAAGCAGCTGCGCAATCTCCGGAAGCGTCTCCTTCGGTGCTACAGACGTTTCTTGCGTTTTTCCTTTCTTGTTCGATTTGCTCGTTAATGTTGCTCATAATTGCTAATCTCTTAAACACTCCTATTGATTATAGTTCATCGAGATAGGTTAACCTGTCCTGTGATAAATTATTAGCTAACTTTCGCTTCTAGAGACTTAAGATATTCTGTATTGACTCTTGATTCGCGAGTTAGGGCAATTTTGCCTGTTCGTGCTACTTCCTTAATGCCAAATTTATTGAGCATCTGCACAATGGCTACCATTTTTCCAGGATCACCTACTACTTCTACTGTAACGGTATCATCGGAAATATCGACTATTCTGGCACGGAAAACTTGAGCTACTTCTAATACTTCGGCGCGGTTAGCGGCGGTGGTATTAACTTTCACCAACATCAATTCCCTTTCCACGCAAGGGGTTTGGGTGATATCGTTGACTTTGAGAACTTTGATTAATTTGTAGAGTTGTTTGGTCAATTGTTCAATTGTATTATCGTCTCCAGGCACTACCATGGTGATACGAGAGACACCAGCTTGTTCAGCCGGTCCCACCGCTAAACTTTCAATATTGAACCCACGACGGGCAAATAAACCAGCAATACGGGTTAAAACACCTGCTTCGTCTTCAACAAGGACAGAAAGGGTGTGTTTCATGGTTTTGGAAGTGTTTATAATCATTTCGGGTTATGGTTTAGGTGTGAGAAGTTCCGAAATCTGACCTCAGACATTTACCTTATCTTAATCTCAAAGTAACTCTCTATTGTTAGGTATCTGGAAATTTTATAGAAAATCTCTAGATTATCATTAGTGCTATCTTAAAGTGGAAATGGCAAACGTAGATAAAACGTTGTTGATTATGGGTTCATTGATTCGTTTTTTGTTGTTACTTTTTTTAAGTTTAGTTTTAACTTTTTCCTGGTCTAATTTTTCTTTTAATGGAGTTATGGCTGTTTCTCCTCAGTTGTTACAAGGGGAACAACAAGCAAGAGAATTCTATCAACAAGGGAATATTAATCGCGCTATCGAGAGTTGGTTAACTATTGTTGAAGATTATCAAAAGCAAGGAAATATGCTTGGTCAAGGTAGAGTATTGAGTTATCTTGCATTAGCTTATGGTCACTTGGGACAATGGGAAAAAGCTGATAGTTCTATCAATAAAAGTTTGAATATTTTACAGTCTCAACCACAAGATGGTACAGTTTCTTCAACTTTAGCAGAAGCCTGGAATATTCAAGGCACTTTATTCCTAGCAAAAGGCAACCCTTTAGCGGCTTTATCTAGTTGGGAAGAGGCTACAGTCACTTACGAAAAGGTTGAAAAGAGTTCTGGTATTTTACGAACTAATATTAATCAAGCGAGAGCTTTACAAGCTTTAGGATTATACACACAAGCTTGTCAGAAATTAGGCAAAAATTTATTTGATCAAGAACTAAAATGTGATAGTTTGACTGTCGATAATATTGAGCTAATATTGTCAAATAATTTGAACTCCTTAGAACAAGCCGGATGGCTAAGCTTAGCACAGATATTACGCAAAAAAGGTGATTTAGAAACCTCTCAAGCTATACTCGATAGAATTTTAGATCAAGTTACTTCTCAGGAAACAAAAGCAGATATTTTATTGAATATAGGTCAGAGTTTAGAACTACAAAATGATTTTGAAGGAGCAAAAAATAGTTATCAACAATCTATTATCACAGCTACTAATTTTGAGAGTAAGGTAAAAGCTCAATTAACGAAACTTAATTTATTAATTATACAAAAATCATGGTCTGAGGCTCATGAATTACTAATTAGTCTAGAGAATAATTTATTGCGATTAACTCTAAATCAAACTAAAGTTGATAGTCAAATTTATTTAGCTAATCTTCTGTTGAAATGGAGCAATTTAAGTGATACTTCTAATTTATCACCTTCGTGGAAAATGGTTAAAAATTTGTTAGAAAATGCTCAGAAGCAAGCTGAATCACTTGCCTATGAAAAAGGGATTATTTATGCTACTGGCGACTTAGGGGAACTTTACGAAAAACTAGCAACTAATCAACTTTGTCAATATAATAACGTAGCTAATAATTTAGAAGATTGTTCCAAAAAATATCGATTTATCGATACTAATCAAATTAATTTAGATAGTAATCAATTAAACCAAAAAGCAAAACAATTAACCGAGCAAGCATTAATTAGATCCCAATCTCAACAAAGACCTAATATTACCTACGTATTGCAATGGCAACTAGGAAGGATTTTACATCGACTAAATTCTGAACAAGAAGCAATCGCAGCTTATTTAGAATCAGTTAGAAATCTTCAAGCTTTAACAGTTGATTTAGCTACTAATAGAGATAATCAATTTTCTTTTCAGGAAAAAGTGGAGCCTGTTTATAGAGAATTACTAAGTTTATTATTACCTAAAAATAATCAGGAAATTGTTAATCAAGAAAACTTAGAAGAAGCTCGCCAACAAGTGGAGTCTTTTCAAGTAGCTCAATTAAACAACTTTTTTAATGATATTTGTGTCACTAATGAACCAGTTGATGTTGGGAAAGTAGATCCTGGGGCGGCTATTATTTATCCTATAATATTAAGCGATCGCTTGGCTGTTATACTGAGTTTACCCGATCAGTCTTTAGCTGTTCATATCACTAAAATTACCCAAGAGAAATTAGAAAATCAAGTCAGACAGTTTCGTTACAACGTTGTAATAAGAAGTCAAAGAGAATTTTTTAACGATGCAAAAGTTTTACATGAATGGTTAGTTAAACCCTTCCTAGAAACTTTAGAGAAATATAGTATCAAAACCCTGGTGTTTGTCCCGGATGGAATTTTGAGAAATGCACCAATGAATGCTTTATACGATGGTAAAAAATATCTCATTGAAAACTATAAAGTTGCCTTGAGTCCTGGTTTAACTTTATTATCCCCTGAAATGCTACAGAAACAAGGGCTAACTACACTATTTGCTGGACTTACAGAAACATTTGAACAAGAAGAGTTTATACCTTTACTGTACGTAAAACAAGAATTAAAATCGATTCAAAAAAAAGTACCTAATACTGCTTTAATTAATGAAGAATTTACCCTTAATAATCTAAATAATAAGCTAAATAATCAGTCGTTTCCCATTGTTCATTTTGCTACTCACGGTCAATTTAGTTCTCAATTTGAGGAAACATTTATTGTTGCTTGGGATAGTTACATTAATGTACTAGAATTGGAAAGAATTCTAAAAGAAAACGATCCCACAGGAAGTAGTCCAATCGAGCTTTTAATCTTGAGTGCTTGTGAAACCGCTTCAGGAGATAGTAGAGCTGCGTTGGGTTTAGCTGGGTTTGCGGTGCGTGCAGGTGCCAGGAGTACTCTAGCGACTTTATGGTCTGTAAACGACCAGGCCGCTGCAGAAATTATAGGAGAATTTTATAAACAATTATCTGACAATAAACTATCTAAGGCAGAAGCCTTAAGACAAGCACAATTGACTATGTTGAAAAACCGTTGGTATAAACATCCTTTTTATTGGTCAGCTTATACTTTATTAGGTAATTGGCTCTAATAAGTAAACATTGAGTAGTTATAGTTCTTACATAAGCATTTTTAGTATTCAGCTTTTGAAAAGAACAAACATCTCCGCTTAAAATTACTAATTAATGGTATGTGTTGGGGGACAAAATGCCTCCCCAAAATACCCTAATAATTAATTTTTGGGGCCGTGGCCAGGACAAGGAAGAGGCGAAACAGATCTATCCAACCATCCAGCAGCCTGATTAATGTGCGCTAACGCCTCGTCAGTTTGATTGTTTAGTAAAAACACCAAAGCAGTTGCTAGTTGCTGTTTTGCCTGTGCTTGGCGATTGCCTTTTAGACGGTGCCAATCATTTGGGGTAATGGTTAACTGTTGTGCTAAAACTTGGGCTAATTCTAAAGAAGAAGCAGATTGTAGTGATTCGGTTTGAAAAACTTCAGACATAGAAGACATGGTTAAGTTTAAGATCAACGTAGAGCAACAAGTACACTACTCTACTTTTAGTTTAGCGGATAACAATTGCTAAGTGATCAACCTGAGTTCAGGGTTCGGAGTTAACTGTTTTTTGAGTAGATAATGTGTGTTTGAGACTCCTCAGTAGGAAAATGCTTGGATAAAGATTGTCTATAAATTTTTTTACATCGAACTCAGGTGATTAAGAAGCTGATCTTCAAATACAGTACAATTGGTGAAGGGATAACCCAAAGTAGAAGTGTACCGATGGATTCTTTACTTAGCAACAATGTGAACTGCAAGGAACCTGATGAGCAAAAACGAACGCCGAACTTTTTTACTCGATTTTGAGAAACCATTATGGGAATTACAAGGTCGTATCGAACAAATCAAACAATTAGCCGAAGAAAATAATGTCGATGTTTCCGAACAAATTGTACAGTTGGAAAGTCGAGCAGAAAATCTCAGAAAAGAAATTTTTAGCAATCTCACTCCATCCCAACGCCTTCAATTAGCTCGTCATCCCCGTCGCCCCAGCACTCTGGATTACATCCAATCCATCGCTGACGAATGGTTTGAGCTACACGGCGATCGCGGAGGTTACGACGATCCCGCTTTGGTGGGAGGTGTGGCTCGTTTGGGAGGCCGCCCGGTAGTTATTCTTGGCCATCAAAAAGGACGGGATACCAAAGATAATGTGGCTAGAAACTTCGGAATGCCCGCACCAGGAGGTTATCGTAAAGCCATTCGCCTGATGGAACACGCTAACCAATTTTCCATGCCCATTTTAACCTTTATTGATACTCCCGGAGCTTGGGCTGGTGTAGAAGCAGAAAAACTAGGCCAAGGAGAAGCGATCGCTTTTAACCTTCGAAAAATGTTCGGTTTTAACGTACCAATTATCTGTACTGTTATCGGAGAAGGGGGATCTGGAGGAGCTTTGGGTATCGGTGTGGGAGATAAACTCCTAATGCTTGAACACTCGGTTTACACAGTGGCTACCCCAGAAGCTTGTGCGGCTATTCTCTGGAAAGATGCCAAAAAATCCCCTCAAGCTGCTGTTTCTTTAAAAATTACAGCTAACGATCTCAAAGAACTGGGGATCATTGATAGCATTATCCCAGAACCATCCGGGGCAGCCCATACTAACCCTTTAAAAGCGGCAAGTATTCTTAAGGATAATCTCATCAATATCTTAGAAGAGTTGTCTAGTCTAACTCCAGAGAAACGTAAAGCCCTCCGCTATGAGAAGTTCCGTAAAATTGGAGTCTTTATCGACTCAGAAGCAACTGTTGGTGTTCACTGATAGGTAAATTACGGGGATCATCTAGAAAACCATTGGTTTTTTAGTACTCCCTATTTAGGATCGGCCAATAGGTGTTATAATTAACAAGGTAAACTTTTGTAACAGAACGTCAAAACTATCACAGATGTCACTGGTGCTTTGCCCAAGGGAAATAAGTTCTAGTTTCATTGCTCACTTTGCTGTGAAACTGTGAGATAATTTCCAAGTGTCAGTCTTTAGGAATTGGCGTTAAATCTTTGCCAACTATCTACGACGCTCTCCAAAGTGTTGAGATTTGAGTATAGACGTTGGACTGTAGCATGAATTCTTCTTCAAGTCAATTAAACGCCATCATTACTGGAGCAAGCAGTGGTATTGGTAAAGCAACTGCTCTAGCCTTTGCTCAGGCTGGTATCAACGTAGCCCTAGTGGGACGTTCCCCAAACACCCTAGAAATGGTAGCTGAAGCTTGTAACCAGCAAGGGGTAGAGGCTAAATCCTATGTTATGGATTTAACGGAGTTAACCAAGATTCAAGCAACGATCCAAGCAATTGTAGCCGATTTTGGTGGTATCGACATTATAGTCAACAATGCAGGAATGGGCTACACCAATTTGCTGAGAGAAACCCCCTTAGCAGACTGGCAACAAGTTATCAATTTGAATTTAACTAGCGTTTTTCAATGTGTACAAGGGATATTACCCCAGATGCGAGAGCGCAAAAAAGGAACCATCATTAATGTTGCTTCCGTTGCCGCTACTCAAGCGTTTCCGGAATGGGGAGCCTATTCTGTGAGCAAAGCAGCTTTATTGTCTTTTTCTCGAGTATTGGCAGCAGAAGAGCGCAGTCATGGCATTCGTGTGATGACTATTTCTCCTGGTGCTGTGAATACACCTATTTGGGACACAGACACCGTACAAGCTGACTTTGAGCGCAATGCCATGCTAACCCCTGAGTCGGTGGCGCAAACCATCCTTCAAGCGGCCTTATTACCAGCCGAAGCCGTCATTGAAGATTTAACCATATTACCAAGTGCTGGAACCCTTTAATCCAAAGATCAACGTTTTTTATTACTATGACAATAGCTTCCTCCAAAGGCTCCGACATTCGTCAGTCCAATGGTTCTAATGTGCTGAACCCCGATCTAGTCGAACGGGTAGCCAGTAGACCAGATCGCAACACCCATAATGGACAAGAGGCGAAAATTCAGACCAGTTCTGATGATGATGGCGCTGACAAAATGCAAAAAGCAGTCTATGCCATGTTAGAAGCAGTGGGAGAAGATCCTGAGCGTGAAGGGTTACTAAAAACCCCGAAACGAGTTGCAGAAGCCATGAAGTTTTTGACTCAAGGCTACAATCAGTCCTTAGAAGAGTTGGTGAATGGAGCCATTTTTGATGAGGGACACAACGAAATGGTACTAGTGAGAGACATCAATTTCTTCAGTCTCTGCGAACATCATATGTTACCTTTTATGGGACAGGCTCATGTTGCATATATTCCCAATCAGAAAGTAGTTGGTTTGAGTAAGTTGGCTCGTATTGTTGAGATGTACTCTCGTCGTTTACAGGTACAAGAGCGACTTACCCGTCAGATTGCTGAGGCTATTCAAGAAATTCTCCAACCCCGTGGCGTTGCTGTGGTTATGGAAGCCAGTCATATGTGCATGGTGATGCGTGGGGTGCAAAAACCTGGATCTTGGACAGCGACTAGTGCAATGCTTGGTGAGTTTGATGAAGAACAAAAAACCCGCGAAGAATTCCTCAATTTAATTCGTCATCAACCAAAGTTTTTCTAGAGCGCATTAACTGAAAGCTTGGGAGGTCAACAGTTCGACTCCGCTCGACGTTGACCCCTATTTTAATGTGATTTAGCTAACACCAACATTGGAGGAAGCATAAACAGCAACAGTCAATAAGCCACCAATTAATAGGACAGCTGCAACTCCCAAAATAATGTAGTTGCGTTTCTCAGAGGCACTGGGGGGTTCCGCTTCGTACACTTTAGGTTCTGCTGCGAAATTGTTTAAACGTCCGCCTTCTTCTGTGGTATAGGGCATAAAAAGTCCTCTTATATATTTTATTTTAAGCTAAGTTGCTCTACTCAATATAATATAAAAAAAATTTACAAACAAGGGGAAAACAAACAAACTAAGTTGGTTGATTCGAGATTTTTGGATTTCAATTCTCAATACTAATCCGTAATGGTGTGGGAAAAAAATAGGGAACAACAAGTTAAATGCTAATTAGTTTGTCTATGGAAAAGTTGGAGATGATGCTCGGAATCTTTCACAATCTATCAGAGAAATTCGTTCTTGGGTAAAGTTTTGCTCTGGAAATTCTCCATCCTTAATCTGTTCCTCTTCCCTAAATTCTTGCAACTCTTCTGCTTGCTCGCGAGTGTCTCTGTTAATTTGATTACAAGCACCAAATAGATCAGGTGTTTCTCCTGCACGGTATAAAGGAGCAAGTCCCATAGGTATCTTCTCAAAAAGCCAGGGGTCACTCGCTGCGAAAACTTAGGCCAAA
>NZ_JARVCN010000195.1:0-6359 GCF_038442745.1 Crocosphaera sp. Alani8 | reverse complement strand
AACAACAAAAGCCGTGCTAGAAGCACGGGGTTTTAAACCCAATTTTTTGATAAGATGAACAATCTACTTCCTCAGTTCCAGTTGCTTCCCTTGTAAGTGATTTATCATCCCCATAAATAGTAAGAACTCCTGTCAAAGTTAATCGGTTACTAATCTGATTAACATCCTTTATTGACCATGACCAGCCGTCAATTCCACACCGTTCATCTAATAGGTCACACAGGTTGTACCAAGCTATGTAATCAATCTCATCAATCTTTTTCTTGTCTTTAAATATTCCTTTTTTACTAATCTTCTGTTTAGGAACTGGTTGTGCTAAGTTGTTCAAAATCTCTGCTAGTTTCATGTCTTTTCTCTGAAGGTAATTGACTTATTTTTTGAGGTACTGTAGAGTTGTACAAATGATTGCCACATGAGTAATGCTTTAAAAGTTAGGTCGTTATTAGAAGGGGAAATTAATCCCCTTTTTTGTTACCTAAAATTCCGCATCCTGTTGACATGGATGGTAGTAAGCTAAATAAAATCCTTGGTACATATCCTGGTATGTTTGAAAGGCTTTTTTAACAGCTTGTTTTGTTATTTCAGATAAGAAAAGACTTAATTGAATTTCTTGTACAGGTTCAAAATGTCCGAAGTCTGGATCTTGTTCTTGTTCTTCGGAATAAAGGTGCAATACGACCTCTTGTAACCCGTTTCTACAATCTTGAGTTTGTGGCCAATGACTACGGGTAACTCGATCAAATAAGGTACAAGTACCCCTCGATCTTGTGTCCCCTTCATAGGCTTTGAACATGGGGCAATTCGCACAGATAGCGCATGGTTGCACAGGTTCTAAAACCTGTGTAGGTTGAAATTCTCTGTTTTGTAACATAATGGAAATAGATATTTTTGGAAAAGAGCCAGGAAATTACAGTTTCTTGCGCTCTCTTTTGTTTTGTTCCGAAGGAGAACCCTTTTCTGGTGTTTGTTCAACCAGTTCTCTCTGGACTTCAAAAAAGTTTTGTTTCCCTCGGTACGCTTACCATTTTAATCGCTACGACGGATAATGTCAATACTTGCGCTTACTGTGTCAACTGCTATAATGGACGTGTCCATCGCCAGGACTCTAAAATCTATCAATAACCCAATGTACAATGATGTCCAGTAATCAGGTGCAAATGGGGTTGTTTATGCCGATCAAATGGCGACTGGCAGTGCTAATGGCAGATCGAGAAATCGATTATAAAGAGTTAGCCGAACTAACTGGATTTCATGAGAAAACCGTTAGTAAGCATAAAAATATGCGAGTTATGCCAAGTCGTCTTGAAGACACAACCCTGTACAAATATTGTGAAGCTCTTCAGTGTCAGCCTGGAGACTTATTAGTGTTTATTCCTAATCCGGAGGAAAGTATGGAAGCTGAAAGTTAAACTACCTTAACTGCTCTAAATTCCCTAACAATCCTCATTCTCAACCAGAAAACAAAAAAGCTGGCTGCCCCTTTATCGCAAAAACTTGCTGTCAACTTTCTATAAAGTTGGGTTCAACCAGATCCAATACTTGTATATATATTCATTTTACTGTTGCAGCGACACCCTTTGCTTTTGAAGGGGCGTTCCAGAATTCAAAGATTTTATTGGAGCCAAAGTCAATGATCGCCACAATGCACATTGGTACAATTTGTGCTGCAACGCAACCATCCGCAACCTACGCTGAGCAACGACAACAAAGAATCCACTGGCTGTTATCGAACAGTCTGCCCCCCTTACCCGTTGCCCCATTTCAAGACCCATACCGGTACCATAAAGTCGTCAAAGCATCCAACACCAGAGGTTCACATTGCCCCTTAAACAAGGATTTACAGCCTATTCCTTTATTTACTGGCAAGAATCCCTCATTCTTGGACTCTGACGGCATCCCGTATCTGATTAACCACAATGTCTATCAATCCCGACTACCCAATAAGAAAGAACTGAAACGATGGTTTAAACACCCAGATAACGGTATTGGGACACTGGGGAGCGATCGCATAAAGTGGATCGACATTGATTCCAAGCAATTCCCCTCACAAGAGGACTGCGATCGCAGTTTCCAAGAATTGTTAAAACAAAGACCAGAACTGAGATTGACGCTCCTTGAAAAGACCCAATCCGGAGGATACCGAATTGGGTTAAAAGCCATAGAGGTAGCGCGTTTTACCAACTTCAGTTTAACCTGTGACGGTACTCATGTTGGGGAATGTTTGGGTTTTGGTCGTTTCACGGTTCTTTCCCCCACCATTGGCCCCACTGGTCATCCTTATGTCAATATCAATTTTCCTGAAAAACTGCTTGAAGTTGACAAAATTGACTTCATTTATCCAACTAAATCTAAAAACTCTCAAAAACAAACAACCTCAAAACCCGATGTGAAACTTCTTGCTAATGCTACCCTTATTGTTGGCAGTATCCCCTTAGAAATGCTTGGCCATGATGATAGTCGGCGTATCCTCAATGGGGAAGACATCAAAGGCGATCGCTCAGATTCTTTAACTACTGCCATAAGTGAATGGTCCGGCTGGTTCAATTGGTGTCACGATAACAATGTCCCCATTTCTGGCACGGTAGAAAACCTTGCTCAGTATGCAGGGGAAAAGTTAGGGATAGACAGCGATCGCATAACCCGAATCATTGCTACGGTGGACTTAGAGCAGTGTCAACCGGCTGCCCATTTCCGTGGCGGTGATGAGTCCTGCTGGCGAAAAGTCCGAAGATTAGATCACCGATCTTACGATGCTAATTGCCCTGATTCTATCAAAGACGCAATCAATGGTAATCCCCCCAACCGAGGCAATAACAATGGTGGGAACGGCGGTGGCGGTGGTGGCCACAACGGTGATGGATTCCTACCAGAGCGTAATAAGTGGAATTCTCCTGTATCCTGGAATGGAGAGTTGGGTTATTGGTCGGTCGTCCGTCGTAACAAACTCGATGCAGAAACAGGGGAAATCCTTGAGGAGAAAGAGACTGTTAGAGTATTCACCCCGAAATGTAATTTTGACCTCGAAATTGAACGAGAATTGTCTGATGGCGAAGGCGGTGGCTTAGTGCTACAGGTGAAACGTTCGATTGACCATAAACAACGACGGGTTATCATTGGCTCAACGGAGCGGTTGACAGTCAAAGAATTTAACTTGGCACTAACCAAGGCTTATCGTGCAGGAATCATCTGTAATCTCAAGACTGACCAGCTTAACGGGTTAATACAGACGAAACTAATCCATTACCACGATAGAGGGGGTAAAGTCTTCAAGCTGGCTGACCGCATTGGCCAACAGAATGACGGGACTTGGGTATTCAGCGATCGCCAATTAACAGAAACAGGGATTGCTACTAGTGAAGATAAAACCAAGACTGTATATAATCCCAATCTTGGCTATGAGGATCACGTCAGTGTTCCTGAACTTGTTAGCCCTGATTCTAACGCACTGACTAACTTAATAAATGCCATGCACCGGTTCCACGGAGATTCTCAAATTGCTCCTGCTATCATCACCTTGGCATGGGCTGTAGCTTGTCTCCACTTTCAAGAGATTATCAAGATTGAGAAACGTTTTCCTTTGTTAAACCTGTTTGGAGATCCAGGTTGTGGGAAAACCATCATGGCTGAAAATGGTCTAGCGATCGCAGGATTTATTCAAGGTTCCGGCAGTTTCTGTAAGGTCACAGAATCCGCATTGTACGAGCATATCAAGCTAAGTGGTTCATTACCATTACTGTGGGATGACCCAGACAAATCCCCTTGGTTAGATACCTTGATTCAACGGCTGTACAATGGGAAACCTCGTATGGTCAGGGGGAATAGCCAGACCCCACATACATCACTGATGATAACGTCAAATCATGTCATTGGGGATGCTAAACCAGCTACCCTTAGCCGTATCCTACCCTTAGCCATATTCCCCTCAACTGATGGGGATAAGAACGCTTGGGATGACCTTGTAGAAGCACAGAAAGGGGCATCAGGCGCATTACCTGAGTTAATTGGGTTGGGATACCCTTCTGAGGAAGTTCGTGCGTTAGCCAAGGAATTACGCCCACTGTTACCCCACGCTCATGCACGAGTAGCTGATTCTATTGCCTTGGTACTGCATTATGCTACCGCGGTCTGTAGGTTAGCAGGGTTCGATGAGCAGAGAATCATCGACTATGTGAAAGGAACAGTGTGTAAAACAGCTAATGATGCTGATTCTGCTTCAGATTCCTTGACGGATTTCATTGACAAGATTTCAGCGTTACATTCTCAAAGTGTGGTAGGGGAATGGAATATCCGTTTAGTTACCACAAGGACTGGTTTTGAAGGTTTAGCAGTCAATATGTCCTCTGTGTGGTCAAAAGTTGATGGGACTTACAAAGTACCTTACTCTCGCAAGGTCATTGAATCCCAAATTGCTCAAGCTGGCGGTGTTCTCAAATCAGCACAGAAGTTTTATCGGTCGGAGGATGAGGTTAAGACTTATCGGCGATCGCTTATCAATGGTCACAACGAAAGTGCCGATTACGTCCCACCAAAACCGCCAGAAGAAACTACTAGGAAATGCGTACTAATTCCCCTTAACTTGGTCAAAGACTTTATCTCCTCGTGGCGTGATGATAGTCCTCCCGATGGCGGCGGCGGCGGTGGTGGTGGTCAACCTGTTTCACCACCTGACCCTATTTCACCGACTGATGGTGGCGATTCTGTCACCACGTCTGAGGATAGTTCAGTTACAAGTTACCAAGATGTTGAAGGTAACAAATCAGATAAAGGTAACTATGAAACCACTGATTGTACAAAGGTTTCAAATGATGACCCTAATTCTAGTTACCTCTTTTCTGAACATACTCAAAACTTGGAAGAAGAAAAAGACGGGAGAGTAGAATTACTCAATGAAGAAAATGGTGGGGAAATTCCCTCAGAAAAAAATGCTACTTCTTATGAAAAGGTAACTACAACTGAGGTCGATTCCTGTAACCTAGATATAATGGTAGATACAGCAGTTAACCATCAGTCTTTAGACTCTGAACCTGAATCTGAAAATGAGGTAACTGAGATTTTAGAATGGGATAACGTGGTATCTGACATTGATGCTGAAATGATTCGCCTTGGTTGGGATGTTGAACGCGGAGAACAGTACCTCGTTGAACAATACGAAGTGCGATCGAGACTAAGACTCAGTGATGAGCAAATCCTTGAATTCCTTGGTTATCTGAAGTCTCAGCCCACTGTCAAAGTTGGTCAGATCCACTATTCCTTGGAATGACAGTGCTTATTGAGGTATTTTTCAATGATGTTGTTGCTGTCGTGCGATCGTTTGAGAATCCCAAGGCCGCTGAGATAACTCATTTGAGTTGCTCCAATCTTTGATTAGCTTCTTCTAAATTGAAAAGTTCTGAGTCAAAGTCTCCACCGATCCACTCTTTGAAGCTTTCATGTTCTTCATGATTGGGATCACCAATAGCTTCGAGAAAGTCTTCATATCCCCATACTCCTCCACAATCTTCGGGTGGACAAGCCCGTTTTCCTTTTATACAAACTGGATAATTGGTTTTTAACTCAGGAGTAAGGAGCTTTTCTACCAAGATTTCATGTTCCCAAGAGTCTCCAAAATCATAAGTGTAGGAAAATTTCGACTTTTCTGAAGAGCAAAAATCAGCTAATAGGACGTTATTTTCTGACCTTAATCCAGTAGGAAAATCAGGATCTTCAACTCCATAATCTATTCCCCCAATGGTAAATTGATGCAAATGGTAATTGCCCCAATCCATGACGATTTGGATAATTTCATGTAATTGTGGCAAGGAAGTTGACCCTAGTAACTGTACTCTCCGCCAGATAGGGGGTCGTATCTGCTTGAGGGTAATTTTTAATTGATAGACTACTTGATTGGGTTTCTTTTTTGCGGAACTCATCACTTCAGGGAGAACGTGGCATTTTCGTTAAACCAAGAATATCATAGAATAAATGTCACTTTCTGTAAGAACATGGCGACACCAACACACCAAGTTGGGGTAAAAGTCCCCCTCCTTCTCCATGAAAAACTCGCCGAACACGCTGCGACCTTGAACGTATCGAAGTCAGAGGTGGTGCTAAGTGCCTTGGCACAATACCTTGATAGTGCAACGGATGTACCGATGGCGGTACGGATGGCTATGCTTGAGAATAGAGTCTCTGAAATAGAAGCATTGGTAAAACCAGAACAAGATGGGGATGACTGATGCCACAAAATCCACCAAAGATATTTCTTGCCCATGCTAACGAGGATAAGGAAAAGGTCAGAGAACTCTATGGCCGGTTAGTTGAGGCAGGGTAAGTAAGTCAGCAGAATTAATTGTATATTTTATGGTATAGTTTTATCAGCA
>NZ_JARVCN010000194.1:0-6452 GCF_038442745.1 Crocosphaera sp. Alani8 | reverse complement strand
TGTCACGGAACTTGATCTACACTGGATTAACCCGTGCTAAGAAACTAGCTATCATACTTGGGGACTCTAAGACGATTGCGATCGCTGTTAACCAAGGTCATCGTCGGCAACGATATACAAGGTTAGTAGAGAGGTTAGCCTCAACAACTCAAATAAGTCACTAAAAACTTGCCTTTTTATGGTAACGTTTTGGTTAATCAACAAACTGATAATAAGACCAATTTATGTATGATCTTGATTGGAGGGTTCCAACTCAATATAGATATAAATAGCATTATTAAATCAACCTTTCTCTATAGGGCATAACGTTATGCCTAAACCTTTTATTTATAACAATTTACTGAACTGATGACCAAAATTATTGCGTTATACAATCAATCTGGAGGAGTTGGTAAAACAACTCTTACTATGAATTTGGGATATCATTTAGGAGAAAAATATAGGGTTTTATTAATTGACATGGACCCTCAGTCATCCTTGACTGATTTCATGGGAATTGATGTGATGAGTCTTGAAAAAACCACTTATGATACTCTTATCCATGAAGTTCCCCTTTCTATATTTTCTGGAATTCATGGAGTAGATTTTGCTCCAACCAATCTCAATCTTAGTAAAGCGGAAATGGAGCTTGTTAATGCTCCTTTGAGAGATTTTCGTCTGCGTCAACCTCTTGAATCAATAAAAGGTGATTATGATTTCATTTTGATTGATTGCCTTCCCAGTTTGGGATTTTTGAGTTATGTGTGTCTGATGAGTGCCACTCATGTTCTTGTTCCAGTCCAAACTCAATATAAAAGTCTTTGGGGAACACAATGGCTTCTCGAAACTCTTTTCAAAACTCAAAAAATTTCCCCCACACTAAAAATAGCTGGATTTATTCCTACTTTATATGACTCTCGAACTTGGCAAGATAAAGAAAGTTTAAAACAAATCAAAAGTCAATTATCATCTTTTGGTGTAGTTTATCCACCAATTAAGAGAACTATTTCTTTTGCTAATGCGTCACAAGCTCATGAACCTTTGGCTATTTATGAACCCAAAAATATGGTCATCAAAACTCTTCACGACATTACAGAGCAACTTGCCTTACAAGATTAAATTCAATTAATATTATGCCAACTAAAAAACCAGAATCCTTTCAAATGCGTTCTTCTATTAGTAGCTTTATAGACACAGCCACTCATTCTTTAGATATGTCTGACTCATCTTCCGTTAAAACTCTTCCGATTCAAGTTATTAATCTTCCTTCTTCACAACCTCGACGTTATTTTGAAACTCAACGGTTGGAAGAATTGGTGACTTCTATTAAACAACATGGAATTTTACAACCTTTGCTGGTTCGTTTAAAAGAAACAGGGGAGTATGAATTAGTAGCGGGAGAAAGACGGTATCGAGCAGCGAAAGAAGCTTCACTTACTCAAGTTCCCGTTATTATCAAAGAATTAAATGACTGCGAAGCCTTACAAGTTGCTTTGATTGAAAATCTGCAAAGAGAAGACCTTAACCCCATTGAAGAAACAAAAGGGATTTTGGAACTTCTAATGCTAAAACTTTCTTATAGTTCTATTGATGAGGTTAAATCCCTTCTTTATCAAATGAAAAGGGCTAACGATAGTCAATCGAATTTAGACATTTTTGATCAAGAACCGATTCAAGTGGTTGTCTTACTCTTTAAACAAATAGGAAGACAAACTTGGGAGTCTTTTGTTAAAAATCGTTTACCTTTGCTGAACTTACCAGACGATCTCCTGACAGCATTACAAAATGGAGAAATTGCATACACTAAAGCTAAGTCCATTGCTCAAGTTAAACAAATTGAGCAACGCAAACAACTTTTAAGTGAAGCAATTTCTGGTAATCTTTCTCTTTCTGATATTAAAGAGAAAATTAAAGTTCTTAACAGTTCCTCTAATGCTTCTGAAAATCCTGGAAAACAAGTAAAAGATGTTGCCCACAAAATTCGTCAACTCAAACCTTGGCTCAAAGATCAAAAAAAATGGCAACGAATTCAAAACTATACTCAAAAAATAGCAGGGATATTACAAGAAATGGAGGAAGCTACTTAAAAAAAGCTCACAAAACTCACTTTTAGTATTCAAACCTCAAAAGCGAGGTCAACTTCGGTGAGTAATAGCCTCAATCAACGAGTCACTAAAGTCAAATATCTA
Source organism: Crocosphaera sp. Alani8 (assembly GCF_038442745.1). NCBI lineage: Bacteria > Bacillati > Cyanobacteriota > Cyanophyceae > Chroococcales > Aphanothecaceae > Crocosphaera > Crocosphaera sp. Alani8. The sequence goes on along the minus strand of NZ_JARVCN010000194.1, from coordinate 4,284 downwards.
GCAACAAAAAGCCCCGTCATCATGACGGAGCATTTATCTTTACTTGACAATAACAAAAATACTGAAAATTCATGTAATTCTCTGACCGACTGTATTATCAGGTATTATCTTATATCAAACTCAGGTTGACACTATATTCCTTGAATTTAATGTTCTTACTCGGCATTATTCAATGTATGGGGGATAACAACAGTATTCTTATTGTTTCAAAATGTTGGCAATAGTTGCCTTACAAAGTACCTTCAACGAACTTCCGAGACTATGATTGGCATAGAACGAGGAAGTTAAATCCTTGTCAGGTCATCCACAAAGTCTACAATTTACTTGGTCAATGGGGATATAGATGATGGATAATTAATAATTGAATTTCATGAATATAAATTGCTAATAAACTATGCGTGTGATTATTCAAAGGGTAAGTGAGTCTCAAGTAAAAGTTAATGGTAAGGTGGTGGGTAAGATAGGAAAAGGATTGAATTTATTAGTGGGAATTGCGGCTAATGATACTATCAACGAAATTAATTGGATGGTGCGAAAATGTTTAGAGTTAAGATTGTTTTCCAATGAAGATAAGGAAGGGAAATGGGAAAGATCAGTGCAGGATATTTCCGGAGACTTATTAGTAATTAGCCAATTTACTTTGTATGGGGATTGTCGTAAAGGTCGTCGTCCATCTTTTAGCAATTCGGCTCCTCCTGGAGAAGCCGAAAAATTATATGATTTATTTGTTGATGAGTTAAAAAAGAGTGGTTTAAAAATAGAAACAGGAATTTTTGGAGCGAAGATGGACGTTAGTATTAATAACGATGGTCCAGTCACTTTATTACTAGAAAAAGAAGCCATTGAGTTGGCGGGTTAAAATGTTACTGATTCTAACGCCTTTTGTTGAAGTATTAACCCTATTTTATAAGTTTGGGGTAGCAACGATGTCCATTCTTAACCAATAGACTAATATGTTGATATCATTAACTAAATTAAGTAATTTTGGCTCATTAAAAGTGTTACCTTCGTTTAAACTACACGCAGGTTTAAATCCCCAACTATACGCGGGCGTGACTGGTGACTGGTTTAACTACTCCCAGAAAGACTGAGAAGACCAAGGGAATTGCTGAGACATAGCAAGTTGAAGATTATCTATGCCAATTTTGTCCAAGGGAATCAGAGGGCTGTATTTTGTAAACCATTGTGACTTTAATTCCTGGTAAATTTGGGTGATTAATTGGATACGTCCAATAGCTTCAACGGATTTATTATTGTCGGGATGCCATTTAACAACCAGTTGCTTGTAGTTTCGTACCAATTCATCAACGTACACAGGTTCACCCATTACCTGATATGCAGGACTTTTCTCTAAACCATTGGTCTGAGGTACAGGGGGAAGAAGTGCGATGGCTTGACAGAGAATACGAGAGGTTTGTATTTGTCTGTGTTGTTCAGTTCTGGGGGATGTGTGGGAGTCTGCCAAAGCAGGAGGCAAAAGACCAGTAGACAGTTCCTTGGCGGCAAAGAGGGCAAATCTAAGTTTACCTTCGGTGGTACGACAATCAAGTTCATATTTTGTGCGATGTTCAGTGATAGCTTTTGCTGTCCACTGTTTACGTACCCACTTATAAAGGTTAATCAAAGCATGGACATGACATTTGAAGCGGAAAGCGGATTCAGGTAATGATGCAATTTCGAGGATTTGTTCTTTTGTGTACATAGCTGTTCTGTGGCGTTCAGGAAAGTTATCATTTTATAGGCACTAGGCAGTAGGTGTGGGATGCAACCAGTGCCTAGTGCCTAGTGTCGTAAGGACATAGGGTTTAGAAACCAACGATAGACTCAGGGTTAGTTTCAACGGTGATAGCACCTGTTTCGTCAGCTAACTTACCGACTTCGGGGAGCAAGTCGGTGTCAAAATCATCGATATCTTCGAGGCTAACGTTATTCTGTAGGGAAGAGAGTTTGTGGGTTAATTGGGTATCAACAAGATGTTGTGCCAGTTGAGTTTTGTTGGTGCCTAAAAACTTTTTGGCAAAAACTTGGCTACGTTGGGTATGAAGATTAAGAGTTTCTTGGAACGCTATAGACATCTTAGACTCGAGAATGGTCTCAAAATTTTCTTGTAAAGCTTGTTCAAGCATCTGGGCAGAACGTGCGGCAATGGCATCAGCAATTTGATTATTAGCATCATTACCGATAGTCAGCCCTTCTTTAATTTGCTGTTGTTCGTTATTTTTAGTCATGGATTGTTGTTGAATTAGGTATGAAAATATGTAGAGATTAGTTGTTGGAGAGAAAATAACCAACTAAATATAGTCTTACTGGAGAAAATTCTGGATGAATGTCATGGTAGCAGAAAAGAAGACATTTTGAAAAAAAAGAGTCCCTTGCTGGGACTCTAATCTTTGTCTAGAATGGTATGGAACCTACTTGCTGATCACTTTCAGTTTCAGACTCTTGACGATTATCCTCTATCGAAGACACTTGAGCTTCGAGAGTTTGAACAACAGGGTCAACACTTTCTGGGAGTTTAGGTAAACGTTTGCGTAAAGCATTGGTTACAGTGAACTTACCAGGGGCATACTCTTCAATGTGAGTAATGATGAGAGTAACTGGAGTATCAACTTCCATCTCAAATCCAGCTTTAAGCAATAAGTCTGTGTTCCCTTTAGCCCAAACCACTTGTCCATCAGACAAATGTAGCTTGTAGGACTCACCGTATTTGCCCATGCTGGAACTAATGGCTTTAACTTGGAATTCGCCGATGCCCATAATCAAAGCATTGCCAATCAAACTCTCAGGCCGAACTGAACAACTACTCCAACAAATAGTTAGAGGGACAACCAACCCATATCGTCTCGTAAGAAGAGCCAAGTTGATCTTAGGAGCAGCATCTGGAGAAAGCAATAGTTCGATTAGTCGAAGATTAGAATTAGACCGAGAGCAAGTACGTTTGTGGCGAGAACGATGGAGGGAGGCGATCGACAAATTGACCGCCGCCGAAGAACAACAGGTTACAGACAAAAAATTAATGGTCTTGATCAAGGAAATTTAAAGACTTCGCCCAAGACCGGGGACAACAAAGTCCTTTACTGTCGAACAAGTGGTTCAGATTGTAGCGATCGCTTGTGAATCTCCTGAAAAATCGGACAGGCCTATAAGTCATTGGACTCCAAAGGAGTTAGCAGATGAAGCCATGAAAAGAGGAATTGTCGAAGAGATTTCCCCTCGAAGTGTGGGGCGTTTTTTAAAAAGAAGCCACACTCAAACCACATCGCCATCGTTATTGGTTAAATCCCAAAATTGATGATCCTCTCAAATTTAAAGAACAAGTTAAATATATCTGTGAACTTCATCAAAAGGCTTTGACATTATTAAAACAAGGAATTCATTTAATTAGTACAGATGAAATGACAGGGATTCAAGCTCTTGAAAGATTATTTCCCTCCAAACCTCCCAAACTTAAACAAGTAGAAAAAATCGAATTTGAATATGAACGCCACGGAACCCTGAGCTTAATTGCCAACTGGGATGTGGCAAGAGGAAAAGTGCTTACCCCCTCCATTGGACCGACAAGAACCGAAGAAGATTTTGCCCTTCATATTCAGAAAACAATTAGGACTGATGAAAAAGGAAAATGGATTTTTATTGTGGATCAACTCAACACTCATAAATCAGAAAGTTTGGTCAAATTAGTCGCATCAAGTTGTGGAATAACAACCGATTTAGGAATTAAAGAAAAGGAAGGAATTCTCAAATCTATGGCCAGCCGTGAGGCTTTTTTGTCAGATGAATCTCATCGAATTCGCTTTGTTTATATTCCGAAACATACATCTTGGCTTAACCAAATTGAGTGTTGGTTTTCTATTTTTGTTAGACGTTTACTCAAAAGAAGTAGTTTCCGTTCAACTGAAGAGCTATCCCAAAAAATTCTCAATTTTATTGATTACTTTAATCAACATTTTGCCAAGCCGTTCGTTTGGAAATTTAAGGGTTTTAAAGATCCTGAGTAACTGACGGGTTATTTCCGCCAAGCTGCACTAGTAGTTGCCCCGACCAGTTTTGTTTTGCGATCGGCAAAGAGGATCTGGCATAGCCAGCGCGCCTATTAGTTTAGCCAATAAAAACCTCTTCTGGCCTTACCTCCACTGATTTGTAGCGACTACCTCTAATTCCTCTTGAACTTTCTGCCAAGCCCTCAAAAGCCGAAAAAGAAAAACAAGGGAAAGTCGGTTTTGTACCTGTTAACTCACATCTTGCACCAAGAAAAGTTGATATGAGGAACGATGGCTAAAACTC
>NZ_JARVCN010000193.1:0-6477 GCF_038442745.1 Crocosphaera sp. Alani8 | reverse complement strand
TTTGATAAATCCCCCTCGTTTATAGTGCGGGGCTTCTCGGCGGTTAGCTAAATCTTCCCTTGAATATATTATGTCATTGACGATCGCTATATTCCTCATCAATTTTGAGTTACTTAGGGTGATAAACCTCTATTAAACAACTATCCAAAATAATAAAGTCCTTTCCCAATGACTTTATTATCCCTGGGGGGAGAATAAAGAGATCGTCAATTTTTCTTAGCAAAAGAAATGATAGAGGACTCTTTAGTAATTGCTGAAAAATCAAATAAAAATATTAACTACAAATCACTAGAAAATATAATAACAATATTAAATCATTAGGGGGAATACCGAATATTCATGCTACCATTTACCTTTTAGACTTTGAGAAATGCTTTCATATTTATGATAACTTCAGAATGGCTAAAAACAGACTTAGAACGTCTCTGGTTAATTATTAACAAAATACTAGCCACAAAATTAATTGCGATCGGGGAAACTGACATATCTTTGGGGTATTTGTTGAATGCAGTTTTTTGGATCTTCATAGCTTTCTGGGTAGCTAAAATTCTCAGATTTATTGTCTCCCGTTGGTTACTATCTCATTTTAAACTAGAACGGGGTAACCACGAAGCAATTACATCAATTGTTGGTTACATTTTACTAGTATTAGCTTTTATTATTGCCTTAGAAAATTTAGGAATTCATTTAAGTTCCCTGACAATTTTTGCTGGAGGTGTGGGTATTGCTTTCGGAATTGGATTACAAGATTTAGGAAGCAATTTTATTAGTGGATTAACTTTATTATTAGGTAATCGTTTAAAAGTAGGGGATTTCATAAGTGTAAACCATATCGAAGGAACCATAGAAAGAATTTCCTTTCGTTCTACTTTAATTCGGAATATTCATGATGTTATTATCGTCATTCCTAATAATTGCTTAACTAAAGAAACAGTTATTAATTGGAGTTATACAAAAGATAAATTCCGTCTTCCTATTCCTATTAGTTTTTATGACGACCAAGACCCTGTTATTATAACCGAAGCTTTGGTATCAGCAGCCTATAAAGAAACCAAAGTTTTATCAACTCCTTCCCCGCAAGTTCGTTTTAAAGGATACGGAGAAGGGAGCATGGATTTTGAGTTATTAGTTTGGTTAGAAAATCCAGTTGATAGAGATCCCATCAGTCCGATAAAAAGTTCTGTTTATTATTTGATTAACGAGGAACTGAAAATTAGAAACTTAGAAACTGCGGCTCCAAAAAGAAGTATTACTATCCATCAAATAGAAAAAATATCGTCAGTTTCCTCCCCTATCCCTGTTAATAGTAATGGTTACCAAGTAAATCATAATCAGAATGGGTCTTTTCATAATTACTCCCATCAAAGCAATACCCTTACCCAAACTTTACCTCAATTAGAAACCTCTTCTGATTTGAGAATGCTACTTAAAAAAATCAGTTACTTTCAAGATTTATCCAATTTAGAGTTACGTCAACTCATTGAAGTGGGGTATCGCCATACCCTAGAAGCAGAAGAAATTTTGTTTAACGAAGACGATCCAGGGGATGCTTTTTATATTATTTTATCAGGTTCAGTAGAAGTATTTAGCCCTAAAACCAATAAACATTTAACCACTTTGAAAAATGGGACATCTTTTGGAGAATTATCTCTTTTATTGGGGATTCCTCGCACTGCATCCGTAAAAGCATTAGAACCTGCTCTACTTTTTGCTATTAATCATCAAGCCTTTCAAACTTTATTACAGCAATACAATCATATATCAGAAAGTATCATCAAACAATTAGAAATCCATCAAGAAGAATTAACCCAAAGGAAGGAAACATTACAAGCAATGGGGTTATTAGAAAAGAGTAAAGACAATAGTGTTTCTTGGATCAGTCAACGGTTGAAAAATCTTTTTTCTCTAGATTAAATAGTTTGCAAACTGACCCAAACTCAGTACGATTTGATTGTTTAATTTTTGTAAAAAACATTGATTTTATTGAAAAATATGTTTATGGTATAGAGAGAATTGGAATTATGATTAAATCACCTAAATCGATGAACAAACAATTAAAATTAAGGGTTTCAAAAAAAGTCAGTTTACTCCTTAGTCTTGTGGGGTTGGCGGTTGTTTCTCCATCACTTCCTGTTCTTTCTTCTCCCTTATCCAATGGCAGTATTATTAGCTTGAACTTTCCTGACACTGGTAATAGAGACGCACCGAAAAAAACCACAGGGGGAGGAACCAGAAGCGACGATCAAACTTGTTTGGTTAGTGAGGATAACGAACCTCCATTAGTTGCTTTAATGCCTAATCGACAAAACACGGCCAAAACAGCCACCAATACCCCTACTTTTTACGGGTATATTCCCACCACAAACGCTACCGAAGGAGAGTTTGTTTTAGTGGATCAAAATAATCAGGAAGTATATCATACGCAATTTTCCTTACCTTCAAATCCAGGGATTATTAAGTTAGAAATTCCCGAAAAAGCTAACTTACAACCGGGTAACTATACTTGGTCATTAATGGTTATTTGTGATTCTCGCTATCGCAACCGAGATAGATATGTAGAGGGTTCTTTGGAATATATCCCCCCATCTCAAACCATCGAAAATCAGATGAAAGATAAACCTTCCTTAGAGAGAGCAGAAGTTTATGCTAACGCTAGTCTTTGGTTTGAAACCCTAGATACAGTTGTGAAAATAAAAGCGGAGAACCCTCAAGAATGGCAACAACTTTTAACCTCGGTGGGGTTAGAAATGTTGGCGGAAGTTCCTGTAATTAATTGTTGTCAGTCGGATGATTAGGTTTCTCAAACCTCGGCGTTGTGGAATAAGCAATGGATTAGTTATTAATAGAAAAAACTTCAATTTCCCCAAGCTGTTAACTTGGGGAGTTTTTATTGATAACTTTTTTATCTAAGCTGACTGCTTAAGATAGTCTTGAATTTTTTGGGTTAATTCCTTAATATAAGGCTCTTGAAAAAGGGTGTGATGATATCTGGAAATTTCTTCAACTTCAATCTCTTCGGTTAAAAACTCATTTAATTTAGATGTATTCAGTAGTCTATATTCTTGGGATAAAAAGAGAATAACTTTAACTTGAGTAGGTTGGAGACAATATTGACTTCTGGCTAATTCTAAAGCTTTCAGTAGCTTGATATCTTTCATATATCTAGATACATTTTTCTCATTAGAAGACTTAATTTTACCCAATAGACGATTGACGAAAATAATTGTTTTTTCTCGTCTATCTGAGAAATTATTCTTGAATTTTTCTACTAAATAATTGATTCCAAATTTACGTAGGTTATAAAAATGTAAATAAAGACCTAAATCTTCGGGTTTCCAAAAACTATCAATTAAGAAAACTAAAGGTGTAGCAACTTTTTTCTTTTCTAATTGTTTAACCATTTCAATAGTATTTACCTCTGCTGAAGGAGATATCATTGAAATCGATCAATCAGAGTATGGTATCAGCAGTCTTAATAACGTTAGCTTTAATGGTTCAACCGGTGAGTTATCTATCAATAGCAACATCCTAGCTACCTTGGAAAATTATGATACCTTTGCTGTCAATAGCGATGTAGTTCTTGTTTAATTTATTCCGTATTTTCCAGTATCTTGAACATAGATTGAGCAATTTTGTCGATTCTTTTGCTGCTAAAAGATGGATGAGAAAAAGAAAAATTTATGGTCATTCTATTGTTAAAAGTTGAAATAGACAAAGAGAGAGAATGATCATAAATACAGATATTGGGAACAAAGGAAATATTTTCTAATGTAAAATCTCCATAGTTTTTTTCTAAATTAATTTTCCCTAGGTTACTGATACCAAATGTCGGCGTAAAGTTTTGAGTATTTTTTATAGAAGTTGTGACAATTTGTTTTAGTAGTAGAGGATAATAAAGAAAATCTTGCTTTTCTAATTCTTTTTTTATCTTATAATTAACTTCCTTTCCTAAAGACACAACGTCACCGTGGGATCTAATGGTATAAAAAGACATCAGAGAAGAAATAAGAATTTCTAGGTGTTCGTTATTAATGTTGGGATTTAATCTTTGTCTTAGATCAACATAACACTGACAATATAAGGTTATTTCTTCTTCTTTTTTTGTCTTGATTTCATCAGCGATCGCTAAAGAAATAGCCGCCGTGAGTAAACTATTAACTGTGATATTTTCCTGTTTACTTTTGATGATTATTTTCTGAGTAGTTTTTTTATCTAAGCAGTAGCTTGAAAAACGACCTTTTCTTTTCTGAAGAGATATAATTTGCTCTGGTTTGAGCTTTTGAGGCTGTAGAAAAACACTGTCGACTTGTAGCTTGATTACGGATAATATTGCTCTCAAATAATTAGAAAATTGATGAGATTTTTTATTAAATATTTGCTCGTATTTAGATGTTATTCCTAAGCTTACTTTACGCTGAATTTTATTATTAACTATATTTTCGTAGTTTTTAAAAATGGAACGATGAAGCTCTACCGAGGATAAACCATCAGAAATAGAATGACAAACGATAGTAACAAAATAACTTTCTTGAGCAGTAGAAGAGGGAATAATCAAAAAACATCTGAATAAATATTTTTCTAAAGCTAAAGGCTGATTAAGATATTTAATAACCCAATTTTCCCAAGATTTGTCTTGACAATCTTCAATAATCTCTAAACTAACTTTTGCTGTATTTGGTTCTTTTAATCGAAACTTTAACTCATTATTTTCTCTAATAATCTTACACCGAAGAATATCATGCTGATCTTGTATCAAGTCGATGGATCTTTGTAACTTGTCAATATTAACTTGTCCTTGAAGATGGCTAATAGTTGCGAGAGAAAAACAACCAGAATATTGATTTAATAGATAAATGCCTTCTTCTGGAGGATTTAAACTACGTTCATTAACCATTAACCACTATCCTAACTATTTAAACTTGTTTACTTTGTTTCTTTTCAAGGTATTGTTGATGATATTCTTCAGCTAAATAATAATCCGATGCTTGTTTGATTTCCGTAACAATATCCTTCTGGTATTCACCAGATTTTTGTAACTTTAGCTTAGAGTTTCTGGCTATTTTTTCTTGCTCAAAATTGTGATAAAAAATTACAGAGCGATACTGTTCGCCTCGATCTGCTCCTTGACGATTTAAACTGGTAGGATCGTGAATTTTCCAAAAAGTTTCTAATAGGTTTTCATAACTAATTATGGTGGGATCAAATTCAATTTGTACCACTTCAGCATGGCCAGTTATCCTAGCACAAACATCTAAATAACAAGGGTTAGGCCAATGTCCTCCCATATAACCTACGGAAGTAGAGACTACGCCATTTAACTGACGAAAACTAGCCTCTACTCCCCAAAAACATCCCGCTCCAAATGTAGCTTTTTCCATGAATAAATGATTAATACTCTTGTGTGCTTCTACGACCTAATTCATAAACACCGCAAGCCATACAAGCTAACATTCCTACGCTAATAGACCAACTTTGACCTAAACTTAATCCCACTCCCCAATTGCAAAATGCTCCAATAATAAAGAAAGGAAGAATGCTAAAAAGAGAGGCATAAAAAGCATTTTGGGATTCTCTTGCTTTGCGAGTTTTTTCAAATTCCTCTTGACTAGGATAAAGCGATCGCTCAGCAAAATTAAACCAACGATTTAGCCCTTCTATGATACCTTCTCTGAAAGAAGAAAGCCCTAAATAGAGAGATAATGACCATAAGCAAGTACCAGCAATGACAACGGTATCGATGGAGAAACGAAAGGGAATAAAATCAATAACCATAAATTGTTAAACGTTTGATTCACAAAGAAATAATAGTTTGTAAATTTTAACAAAATTAAGCAGACCTTAGCAAAATTTAAAAATATGGGAAGCAGGGGAAGCAAGGGGGGAGAAATATTACTCTACGGTAATGAGCGGACTTAGTATAACTCCGAACTCAACTACATTGGCAGCTTTGACTAAAAATAGCTATCATGCTACCTATATTTATTTTTTGGACTTGTGGTGATTTGGTGTGAGCGGTATTACTATGGGATTTATCAAGTCTTATGGACGTAAATTAAACAAAAAATTACTCTCTGTTGCGATCGCTACGTTATTGCTCCCTGTTGCTGTAAATGGGTGGCGACAGTCTCCTTCTCAAGCGCAGTATGTTCCGGCGACAAATTCAACTAACGTCTGGCAGTATGCGACGTTTCCAGTGGAAAACTTCCAAACCTACACATCTGGATACGGTTATCGCACCTCTCCCATCACAGGACAATCCCAGTTCCATCGGGGGTTAGATATGGCTGCACCGTTGGGTAGTTATGTGCGTAACTGGTGGGAAGGACGAGTGGTTGCTCTGTCGGACCATACTGCTTGCGGAACTATGATTACTATACAATCAGGGAACTGGACTCATATCTATTGTCATTTAATGGGAAAAGTAGGTATCTTCTCAAAAAGCCAGGGGTCACTCGCTGCGAAAACTTAGGCCAAACA
>NZ_JARVCN010000192.1:0-6479 GCF_038442745.1 Crocosphaera sp. Alani8 | reverse complement strand
GGCTCAATTTATGCTAAAAGTGTTACCCAAAAAACCCTATTTTTGAACGGCCCCTCTTTTCTAGAGAGACTTAAAGCGGCTAACTTGACAGTTGAAGAATTTAGAAAATTATTTCAAGACGAAATCTTGATTGAGGTACTTGATGGAGGAATAATTTCTTCTGGCTGTGATGAAAAGTGTTTTTACACATATTGGGGACCAAGCCTTTACCTTCGACATAAACTTCGGGAGATAATACTGGGAAATTATCCTTTACTTGGTTCGGGTACCAAAGAAGAGTTGATAATATCTTCTGAAGTTTTTGATACCTTTTTTGCTGATTGTTACAAGCACATTTATATTTCTTCATGGAAACTTAGCTTGCTCGAAGAAATTATCATTGAGCGATCATAGTTTTTATCTCCTTAAGGTCCTTGCCTCGACTCACTTTTGTCTCTGTATCGGTATTATCCCTTTAATTTCGTAAAAATAGTCTGTCCCCACTAAAGCCACTAACATTTCAGCAACTTGGGTTCCTGCTGCTGCTTCTGATATTTCGGCAAAACCATACTTATCTGAAATTTCCCAATGGCCTAAACGAGAAGAACGTCGACACTTAAATTTTCCTAATCCATAAGCAATTTCTGCTGTTCCTTGATAACCATCCACTTGACCATTGAACTGTGACTGCTGACAAAGTTCACGGATTTCTGAATGCAGATGAACAGGTATGGAGTTGATGGTATTAGCCGATGGTTAAATTTTGGCTAATTAATAAGCGATCGCTTATCCAAGGCGAATCGCACCTTAGCCTGTGCGCCCCTTGACTCTTAGTTAGTAACGATATCTGGGAACTGCTGATAGTGAAGCTTACAAAGAAATGGTTAAAGCGATCCCACGGGGATCGGGCGAAGCCAGCGCGCACGTCGCAACGAGATGAGCGCGACTGGAGAGGAAGTTGTCCAAACTAGACAAGAGAGAAAAAAATCCCCAACAGTGCTAACATTTTGGATATTATCGATTGCCTATTGGTAAGGAAAGGATGTTTGGAAAAAGAAGAGGAGACAGACAATGAAAATTCTTCATGGAACCTGGATTCCCCAAACTACCAATGATTTTAGAAGTGGTGGCGGTTTTTTCTTGTGGGTCGAAACGGATAGTATCTTAAAAGGACGTAGAAAAGCTAAAGAACAGAGACATCCTAGACAATTGCGCCCTCCTGAGTTACAAACCTTCTTTGGCCAACAATTAGGTTTAGAAAAAACCAATAGTGATTTAACCAGACTATCTATTGAAACAAAATATTTCATCTTACCGAGTACCTCAGACACTCCTTTGCCTTCTATTGAATTAGGACGTTATCTCGAACAAGATTTCTCAGAAGCCTTAGAATGGAAACAGTGGGAGATAGACTGTTACCCTCTTCTAAAAGTTATCAAAAGTCTCAATGATTTACATTTCTTATGTCAATATCAGTCTCAGGAAGTTCAATTAGGAGCGGACTTACTTTTTTGGTATCACTACAGCCAACGTTTGAAACAAATTATTCTCAAAGATAACTATATTCCTTCTCTAAAATATCAAGAAAAACTTATTGGGAAAGGAAAGAAAAAAAAGAAAGGTTTTGAAATTTATCCAGTTTTTGAGTTTGTAACTCAGCATTATGAACAGTTAATTAGACAATCTAGGGACTATATGCCTTTGGCTTGCATCTCAGGCATGAGCGAACTGAATGAAACTCTAAGTATGTATGACAAAGAAACATTACTGCGTCATTTTTCCGAGAATATTCTCAATGAAGTGGTCAAAAATACACCGATTCCAGGGACGTTTGCTAAAAAATTTAAGGGGGTAAAATTACTTGAAGATTGTTTAAAGGTTCCTGAAGAGAGTCAAGCTCCAACAGAAGCTGAGGAATTAGAACATTACCAAAAATGGCAACAATGGCGACAGACATTAACTCAAGCTGAACTTGATGAAAAGTTTAATTTGTGTTTTCAATTGATAGAAGCCGATGAATCTCAACCTGATTATTGGCAAGTGAAATTTGTTACCACCGCCACCGCCGACCCTTCTTTCAAGGTCTCCTTAGAAGATTATTGGAACAGCAGTCGTCCTCAACAAAAAAAGATTCAAAAACAATTCGGTCAAAGCTTTGAGAGGGAAGTATTACTGAATTTGGGTTATGCTGCGCGAATTTATCCCCCCATTTGGCAAGGTTTAGAAACAGACCAACCGTTGGGGTTTTCCTTAACCAATAGTGAAGCCTTTAATTTTCTTCAGGAACAGGCGTGGGTTTTAGAAGATGCTGGCTATAAGGTGATTGTCCCTTCCTGGTGGACTCCCAGTGGCCGTCAGCGAGCGAAATTGCGTTTGAGGGCTTCTCAGAAAAAATCTGGGGCTTCTTCATCATCGAAGGGTTATTTTCAACTCGATACCATTATTCAGTATCAATACGAATTATCCATAGGAGATCAACTCCTTACTCCTGAAGAATGGGAGCAGTTAGTATCAGCAAAAACCCCCCTGGTCAAATTTCGGGGACAGTGGATGGAATTAAACCCCGAAAAAATGCAGCAAATGTTAGAGTTTTGGCAAAAAAATCAGCAATCTAACCCTCAATTGACTCTTTTAGAATTGTTGCAAAAATCTAGCGAAATGACTGAGGAGTTGGATATAGAATTAGATAAGAATTTAGGGGTAATGATGCAGCAATTAAGTTCCCCCAGTTCTTTGACACTCATTGATAATCCTCGTCAATTTCAAGGAACTTTAAGAGAATATCAAAAACGGGGAGTTTCTTGGATTCAATATCTCGAACAATTGGGCTTAAATGGTTGTTTAGCTGATGATATGGGCTTAGGAAAAACCGTACAAGTGATTGGGAGATTAGTAACTGAAAGAGAAGGAAAAAATAAGGTTAATCCTACTTTATTAATTGCCCCCACTTCTGTGGTGGGAAACTGGCAAAAAGAAATTGAAAAATTTGCCCCCCAGTTGAAGGTAATGGTACATCACGGTAGTTTGAGAGTTAAAGAAGCCGATGAATTTGAGAAACAAAGTTTGGAACAAGATGTGGTCATTACTTCCTTCACTTTAGCTAGAAAAGATGCGAAGCTTTTTCAATCTTTAACTTGGCATCGAATTGTCCTCGATGAAGCGCAAAATATTAAGAATCCCAAAGCAGCCCAAACAAAAGCGATTCTCAAACTTCAATCTCATTGTCGTTTAGCTTTAACCGGAACCCCTGTAGAAAATCGCCTCCTAGATTTATGGTCAATCTTTAATTTTCTCAATCCAGGTTATTTAGGAAAAGAAAGTCATTTTCGTAAAGTGTTTGAGTTACCTATTCAAAAAGATAATAATCAAACCCAGTCCATTATTCTCAAAAAACTGGTACAGCCTTTCATTTTACGTCGCCTCAAAACCGATCAACAGATTATTAAAGATTTACCTGATAAAGTTGAACATAAACAGTATTGTAACTTAACTAAAGAACAGGCTTCTTTATATGAAGCAGTCGTTAAAGATGTCTTAGAAAAACTTGAAGATACGGAAGGAATTCAGCGTAAAGGGTTAATTCTTTCTACCTTATTAAGACTGAAGCAAATTTGTAATCATCCCCGACAATTTTTACAAGATAATAGTGATTTCCTTCCCACTCGTTCTCATAAGTTGGAACGATTGGGAGAAATGCTTGAAGAAATCATGGCAGAAGGGGACAGTTTTTTGATTTTTACTCAATTTACCGAAATTGGAGAAGCTTTAAAAACTTATCTTAAACAGACACTTTACTATAATACTTATTATATTCATGGGGGAACCAATCGCCAGAAAAGAGAGCAAATGATTACTCAATTTCAAGACCCTAATACACCCCCATCTGCTTTTATTTTATCTCTGAAAGCTGGTGGGGTCGGCATTACTTTAACCAAAGCTAATCATGTCTTTCATTTTGATCGTTGGTGGAATCCTGCGGTGGAAGAACAAGCTACGGATAGAGCCTTTAGAATTGGTCAAAAGAAAAATGTTTTTGTCCATAAATTTGTTACATTAGGAACCATTGAAGAAAGAATTGATGTCATGATAGAAGATAAGAAAAAGATGGCATCTTCTATTGTGGGCAGCGATGAGTCTTGGTTAACGAAGTTAGATAATGAGACTTTTAAACAATTGATTACCTTAAACAAACAAACTGTTCTTTAGTTTCTTAAATTGATTATTTTTTCTTTCTCAAATTACTATGGCACAATTCAGTCAAACTTGGTGGGGACAACGTTTTATTGAGGCTCTCGAAACCTTTACGGAGTCTAATCGATTGGGTCGAGGTCGTTCTTATGCTCGTAATGGCAAAATCAAAAGTTATCAAATTAAAGATGGGAAAATTACCGCTCAGGTCAGAGGGTCTGTTAATCCTTACTTTGGTGTGTATAAAGAACCTTTATACAATACTACAATCGAAATTAAGACCATTTCTCGCAGTGATTGGTCAAAAGTTATTGCCACTATTGCCTCAAAAGCCAGTTGGGTCTCTAAATTATTAATGAATGAAGTCCCTGATAATATTGAGTCCGCTTTTCAACCCCTAAAATTACATTTACTTCCTCATAACCGTAAAGACTTTAAAACTTCTTGTTCTTGTCCTGATCATTCAAATCCTTGTAAACATATTGCAGGAGTTTATTATTTGATTGCTGCTCAATTAGATCAAGATCCTTTTCTCCTTTTTGAATTAAGGGGCATAACTCGTGAAGCTTTACAATTGGAGTTAGAAAAATCTCCTTTAGGTCGTGCTTTAGGGGAGTCTCTAAAATCTCAACCTCTTTCTGCTCAACCCGTAGAGTCTTATTACACTCAACCTCAACCAATCCCCCTTCCCCAAGTCAATTCCCTTCAAGATTATTGGTTAGGAACTAAGCCTTTACCCCAAACCATTGAACCCTCTTCTGAGCCTAGCATTGCTGCTATTTTAGTCAAAAAGGGAGGGGATTATCCTGCTTTTTGGGGTAGGGATAATTCTTTTCTTGAAGTTATGGAAGAATTTTATGAGCGAGTCCGAACTAAAAATAAGGATTTAGGATAAAGAAGTAATAAAAACTAAGAAACTAAAGAATAAAGATGATTATCCATAAAGACGTTTTTTGATGCTGGTGGCGTATCTCACTATAGCGGCTCATCTTGATGTTGAATTACAACTAGATTTTTTCTTCACCATCACCATTTGAGAAGCTTAATCAGAAAAACCATTAATTTTCAACATAAAGCTTAAAAATAACGTCTCATCAAAACTGCTTCAATTTGACAATACTCTTTTAAGATAATCTCAATATTTTTTACAGATTTAAAGCCTAAAGCACGATAAAAACCTTCTGCATTTAAACTAGAAAAACATTCAAAACACTTAATTTGTGACATTTTAGCTTCCTTTTCACACCTTTCATAAATTTTGCGTCCAATGGTTCGACGAATCCATTGGGGATGACTGGCAAAATGTCGAATATGTCCTAAACCTGTTTCTATTTCTCTGCTACTCGGTTTTTCTTTTGTCCATCCACCACAACCAATTATTCGTTTATCCTTGTTTTCAGCTACATAAAATGTCCCTGATGATAACAAAGAAGCATTAGCTTTTGTTATGAGTGGCAAAATACCAGAAAGATGTTTCTCAGGGTATCGAGATTTCATTAAAATCGGATAAGATGCTTTTAATAATTTGGTGACCCCCTCTTGATCGTCTACAGAAGCGATTCTAATTTTGAAATCCGTTGACATAGTGTTCTTTTTTAGATTTATTAGATGAAAATACTACTGATTCATGGTCTTAGTCGAACCCCGTTATCCTTACTGAATCTTGAGTCTTACTTGCAACAAAAAGGAGCAAAAACTGAACAGTTTGGCTATCTTGCCTTTGCTGAAAGTTTTGACAGTATTGTTGAGCGTCTCTATGTACATTGTCAAGCCATCGCCGAAAAAGAACCTTATGCAATTGTTGCCCATTCTCTAGGTGGGTTATTAATACGGGCTGCACTGGCTAATAATTCAATTAAGTTGCCCTCACAGATTGTTATGCTAGGAACTCCCCACCAGCCTCCTCGTTTAGCCCCCATTGCTTGGAAATTGCACCCCTTCCGATGGTGGACTCGTCAGTGTGGATTTAATTTAACTAACCCTGCTTTCTTTAAATCTCTCCCCAGATTGACATCTCCCTACACAATCATAGCCGGAACATTAGGGCCGACTGGAGTATGGAGTCCTTTTGGAAATGAACTCAACGATGGGATTGTGGCTGTGAGTGAAACCTTATTATCTGAGCTTGACGATGTTATTGAATTACCCGTCTGGCATACCTTTATGATGAATAATTCTACTGTAAAAAAAATAGTGGCTAAAGCATTAGAGCTTGATAAAAATGTTGATAATTAGCCCAAAAAATTCCGTTTAACGGTTAACCTGCATTATTCATGAAAGAATTGAGAAAAAGCCTGAAAGCCTTATGCAAT
>NZ_JARVCN010000191.1:0-6550 GCF_038442745.1 Crocosphaera sp. Alani8 | reverse complement strand
TGGTGCTGGTCACCCACTGACAAAACTGTTCCCACAAAGAAACGCTCTCGCGTTGCTGTAAGGTAGTTGTCATGGTTATAATTCCTTATTAATTTGTCAAGGTACTTTTTGTTTTGACATCTTTATGATAGACAATTCATCAAGTTTTGTAAAGAAGATTAACTAAACATTTCCTTATGTAAACAATAAGTAAAACTTATTATTATAAAGTTAAGTGTGAAACCCAGAAATCACAAAGGATAAACTGGTTAGCCAGCGATTTCAAACTTTAAGTTATCTTGCGCTAGAAAATCATAGGTAAAGTGATCAACCACATTAGTATCGCTCAACTCAAGATTATAAAAGTCTACAAAATCGTGATCAAAGTAAGGACCAGCGTGCCATGTGCCGACATCTAACTTAATAAAACAATCTCCAGGAATTCTAAAGACTTGTAATTGTTCAATATTGGGGAAATTTTCACTACTGGCAGGTGCGACCCCTAAAAACCACTCTTTTCCTTCCAATGCTCCTAAGCATTGAGTACATTGTTCATGACGAGTAATACGATGAAACTGACGACCCCTTTCTTTTAACCGCATAATATAGAATCGAGGTGTGCCGTTTTTGAGGTGTAATTGAGCATCAGATTCGTCGTACACCTGACCATCTCGAGAAGGAGTGATTAGTTGTCCATAGGGTTGAAACTTCTCTAAAGTAATATCAACCAGTGGCAGAGATTTGAGGGTGGTTACTGTAGTCATAATTGCTGAGTTAGAAACATATTCCCATATTGATCCTAATATTCAAATCTCAGAAAACAAAACCCTACTGACTAAATGTAAGTCCCCTGTCTCTGAGTTGTTGTAGGAAATAATCTTCCAGAGAAGCGCGAGCGCGGTTTAGACTGATTAGTTGAGCGTCTATGCTGGAGAGAAACTCGATAAAATCGTGGGGATTTCCCGTTAATTGTCCGTGCCAAGTATATTCAATCTCTTTAATTCCTGATATCCACGGTTCTAGGGACTCTCTTTTGCCACCTTTAACGATAACTTGATAAACATCAGAACGTCCTAAAATTTCTTCCAGGGAACCCACACATAACAAATCTCCCTTGGCTAAAATGGCGATGCGATCGCAAATTTTCTCTATATCCGTTAAAACATGGGAATTAAAGAAAATTGTCTTCCCTTGTTCTTTGAGAGATAAAACGATTTCCCTAACTTGATATCGTCCCAAGGGATCAAGTCCAGACATGGGTTCATCAAAAAACACCACTTCTGGGTCATTAATTAAAGCTTGGGCCATTCCTACCCTTTGTAACATCCCTTTAGAGTATCGTCTTAGTTGCTTCTTTTTGGCGGTTTTTTGGGCTAAACCCACTAAATCAATTAATTCGGGAATGCGTTTTTTTTGAATGGATTTAGGAATTTGAAATAAACCGGCAACGAATTCTAGAAATTCCCAAGCTGTTAAGTAATCGTAATAGTAAGCATTTTCGGGTAAATAGCCGATTTTTTGTTTCACAGACAAATTACCCACAGGATACCCCAATAAAACAGCGCGTCCAGTAGTAGGACGTACAATACCCAACAACATTTTCAAGAGAGTAGTTTTTCCTGCACCATTGGGCCCTAGTAACCCGAAGGTTTCCCCTTTGTAAACGGTAAACGAGCAATCATTAAGCGATCGCAATTTTTGATTCATCCAAAAACCGGTGTGATACACTTTACTCAAATTCCATGTTTGTACCACTGGCATTAATTCGTTTTTGGGGTCTTGTGGTTTGACTTCGGTAGCGGAATTCATTGCTTTAAGGTAATTTGTAATCTACATTAAAAACGCTCTACTTACATTGTTCCCTATTGTTAGAGTAAATTTAACTCGATTAAAATATTTAACAAAAATTCTCATCCTAATATTGTTCCTTGAAAAAGACATTAATATTTCTCTTTGTCTGGGAATGACAATTAAAAGGAGATTTTTCACTAAAATTCCCCAGGATAGTGTATCTTCATTGAGACGGATAAGATAGAGAAATTTTGGGGTATGGAAACATCAGAACTAATTTTGCGCACCGGACAAAATCTCTTTGATGGGTTGGCTATTGGTAGTGTTATCGCTCTTGCTGCGGTGGGGTTAACTTTAACTTATGGTATTTTACGATTGTCTAATTTTGCTCACGGCGATTTTATGACCTTGGGAGCTTATTTAACCTGGTTAGGGAATACTCAAGGGATTAATTTAGGCTTATCTGTTATTATCGGGGCTACAGGGACAATTTTAGCGATGTTAGTCTCAGAATATTTATTATGGAAACCTATGCGCAATCGTAGGGCCAGTTCTACCACTTTAATCATTATTTCCATTGGGTTAGCTTTGTTTTTGCGTAATGGAATTTTAATGATTTGGGGAGCAAAAAACCAACGCTATGACATCCCTTTAGTTCAAGCTCAAAAAATCTTTGGGTTACAGTTAGCTACGGATAGAATTTGGGCTATCGTTTTATCTATTGTGGCCATTGCTATTTTACATTTAGTATTGCAGCGAACAAAAGTTGGTAAAGCGATGCGTGCAGTAGCTGACAATATCGATTTAGCCAGGGTTTCAGGGATAAACGTGGATCAAGTTGTTCTCTGGACTTGGGTTATTACAGCGATTTTAACCACTCTTGGAGGGGTGATGTTGGGGTTAATTACCAGCACCATACGGCCTAATATGGGATGGTTTCTGATTCTACCTATGTTTGCCTCTGTTATATTAGGAGGCATTGGCAACCCTTATGGTGCGATCGCTGGAGGTTTAGTAATTGGGGTTGCTCAAGAGTTAAGCGTACCCTGGTTAGGTCCTGATTATAAATTAGGGGTAGCTTTATTAATTATGATTCTGATTCTTTTAATTCGTCCTCAAGGAATTTTTAAAGGTACTCTCTAGACAAGAAAATTAGATTTTCGAGGCAAAATTATTTTTTAGTAGTGAACAGTCAAGGGATAATAGCTAATCACTACTAACCAATAGAAAAATCATTCTTGATTGTTTTGTTGCTGATATTTTTCTTGTAGTTTTAAGCGAATTTCGGCATGAACTTCGCGGGTAATGGGATAGAAATAAGCCAAAATCAAGCCAATAATTAAAATTATAGCTGGCAAAGGACCTACGGCAATTCTGATGGCAAATAAAGCGGTTTCAGGTTGAGTGGGTAGAGCTTGACCAGGAATTTGTTCTACAAAGCCGGCTGCTTCTAAAACCACACCTACTAAGAATAATCCTAGAGCTAAACCAAACTTTTGTAAAAGTACCATAAAGGCATAAAAAACTCCTTCTCGTCTTTGACCTGTTTCTAATTCGTCTAATTCTATAACATCTGGAACCATTGACCAAGGAATTAAGTAAGCAACGGATACTCCAAAACCTGCCATAATAGCCAAAATAAACATAAAACTAACTTGTCCTGGCTGTAATAAAAAGAGTCCAATTTGTGCAATAATCCAGACACTTGTTCCCATAAAGTAAACGGCTTTTTTATCAAGCTTTTGACACAATGCTTGCCAGAAAAATAACATGACTAAAGCAGTTCCTTGTACAGCTAAAGCAACTAAACCAGATTGATCTTCTCTTAGATTCATATAACTAACCACAAAATAAACTAAAATAGACGCGGTTAATTGAACGGCTAACCAGGAACATAAATAGATTCCAATAACAAATAGGAATGGAACATTGTTAAAAACTATTTTTAATTGTTGTGAAAAAGAAAGATTAGTTTGTGGTTGATGATTTTCTTGACTTTGTTTAACCTCTTGTGTGGCTAAATGGTTTTCAATCTTCGCAAGGAATAAACTACTGCCAAATCCAAATAAAAGTGAACCAGAAAGCAATGAAAAAAAGCTCATATAATCGATCTGACCATTTCCTCCTACTATGTTTGATGTAACCGGAATCATTCTCAAAATTCCGTAACTAATTCCCAGGATACCAATCCCAGTCAAAACCGTCCCCAATTGTTTCTTTTGATTTAAATTCAAAATAGGATTTCTCCCTTTTTCTTGAATTCGTAAACTACACCAAAGAAGGGCAATAATGCCTAGAAAAGAACAACTCAATCCCAAAATAAAGAATCTAGTTTGAGGCTGATCAGGATACGCAATAGAAGCTAAAATATACAAAATTAAGGATAGAATACTACCACCAATGGAAAAAGAAAAACGAAAACTATTTAAGCTAGTTCTTTCGTTATAATCTTGAGTCAATTCTGGTGTTAATGCTGTGTAGGGTAAATTAACTGTAGTGTAAGCAATGTTAAATAAAATACCAATAACAACATAATATATAAATAATCCCCATTGGTTGACGTTTAAGTTGTCACTAAATTGAGGAATTGTCCATTGCAAAGAATAACAAAAAGCAAAAGGAATTATTCCCCCTAAAATCCAAGGAAGACGACGACCCCAACGAGAACGGGTTTTATCACTCAAGACCCCAATAATAGGATCATTGATTGCATCAGAGATTTTACCAATCATTAAAATACTACCAGCTAAACCAGGGGGTAAACCAGCTACATTGGTAAAGAAAAATAACAAATAAAATACTAGAATATTAGCTGCGATCGCAGGACCAAAATCACCAGCACCATAGGCTAATTTTGTGGTAAAGTAGAGTCTCTCAGTATTAGATGATGTCATAAAAAAAGTCTCTTATACAGTATCAATTATGCCTCAACCCCGTAAACGATTTGCTCAACATTGGTTACGCAGTGAAACGGCACTAGAACAAATTATACAGGCTGCGCGGCTAAAAGAAAGCGATCGCATCTTAGAAATAGGACCAGGAACAGGTATTTTAACTCGTCGTCTATTGCCCTTAGTTAGCTCTGTCCTTGCAGTAGAATTAGATTGGGATTTATGTAAAAAATTAGTAAAAAGTTTTGGTAATTTTGATCATTTTCTATTGTTACAAGGAGATATACTAAAACTAGATATTGCCGCTGATGCTCAAGATTTTCCTAAATTTTTCCCTATCAATAAAGTGGTGGCGAATATTCCTTATAACATCACCAGCCCTATTTTAGAAAAGTTATTGGGTAGTATTTCTTCTCCCCGAAATCCATCTTATGACTTAATAGTTTTATTGATTCAAAAAGAAGTTGCTCAAAGAATTGTTGCTTATCCTGGCAATAAAAATTACAGTGCTTTATCAGTTAAAATTCAGTATTTAGCTGACTGTAACTATATTTGTGACGTTCCCAGTAAAGCTTTTTTTCCCCCTCCAAAAGTTGACTCTGCTATTATCACTTTCCAACCTCGTTCTTTGTTAAATCCTGCTATTAACCCTAAACGTTTAGAAACTTTAATTAACTTGGGATTTGCTAACCGCCGTAAAATGTTACGCAATAATTTAAAAAGTTTAATTAATAGCGATCTCCTTGGAGAATTTTTAACAGAAATAGGTCTTAACGATCAAGTTCGTGCTGAAAACCTGGACTTAAATCAGTGGATTGCGTTAAGTAACTATTTGTCTCGATAAGAATTTCATTATTTTGACGCAAACATTTGTTATAATTTATTTATATTAATAATATTTTCATATTTTCCTTGCGCTCTCAGATTTTTACGATGTTGAATACTACCAACTCACTTCAATCACGAGAACCGAGCATTTCCCCATTAGAGGAACTACTAGAAACTTTACCTCTTCGGCATAGAATCATTGTCGCCTTAGCCTACTTCACTTCTTCAAAAATAGAAGATGTTTTATCTTTACAACAAAAGGATATTACCTCTACAACAGTTTTTATTCGAGATTCAAATACACGAAAAGTAAAAAAATCTAAAATTACAGCTAGATTAAGACCTTATTTAACTGTTTATCTTAATGGAAAGGAATTGCAGAAATCTAACTTTTTATTTACTGATAGAGCCGGAAAGCCATTGAAAAGTTTTCAAGTGTTTAAGGTTTTGGAAGCAGTAGCAAAAAGTATAAATTTTCCTGATGTCTATTTATTTATTCTTCGCTAACTTATAAAAATATTATTGCTTTACAAACTCTACTTTGTAAACAGGAAAATACTAGTTCACAAGGCTCTCAAATACCAACCAATACTAATATTTCTGCTGATGGCCATCTCATAGCAATTTTCATTTGCATAGATTACAAATTTAGAGAAAAATAGTCCCCACACTTCCCACCCCTCCCTGTTACTGAGCGAAGTCGAAGTACACTCCCCACCTTCACTAAACCGAGATTTTAATACACCCAACTGAAAACTGCTATCAGTGGTTCAGGATTTTCCCACAAAGGGTGCGAATGTCACGCTTAGTACCCCCCTGTCGATTTTTAGACCGTAACCGAAGATTCTTGATTGTTTCAAATCTCTTTTAAATCCGAGAGGGTCGCCACCCTACCTAAAATATGAGTGTTTTTGATAGTATTTTTAGGTAGGGACTTCTTTCGACATTTTTGTTAAAAGGGACAAGATCACAAACAGTCTTTAAATCATCAGTTAGAACAGGACAATATTAGCTAACCGCCGAGAAGCCCCGCACTATAAACGAGGGGGATTTATCAAACC
>NZ_JARVCN010000190.1:0-6583 GCF_038442745.1 Crocosphaera sp. Alani8 | reverse complement strand
CATCTTTGTCCCCTAACTTTCGGCGAGTCCCCCCAGACTTTTTGAGAAGCTTCATGGGAAATTGATACCAAATCCGCTCTTGTTACCCCCTTTTTAAATTGATAGCTTAAAACTTGAAAACCCTTCTTCCTCCTGCCCCCTGCCTCCTGCCTCTTCTAGAAGATAAGATGGGTTTTAGAATCGGATTTGGTATGATGTCATACTGGTTTCGATTTACGGACGTTCTCCTAGCTTAATAGCCAAGGTATTAGCTAGATTAATCAAATAGTATAGTTTATTCCCGTTTTCTTGAGTTTTTATATACTTCAATGAATACAGATATTGAGAGGTAATTAAAATGACCCAGCAAGCTACTAAGCTCGTTATTGTTACAGAAAAGTTGCTGTTAAAAAAGATCGCCAAGATCATCGACAAAGCCGGAGCAAGCGGTTACACGGTGGTGGACGCTGGCGGTAAAGGAAGTCGCAATGTTCGCTCCTCGGGAGGCCCCACCGTTTCTGAGACTTACTCGAATATAAAGTTTGAGGTACTCACCCCCAACCGAGATATGGCCGTAAAGATTTCGGATGAGGTAGCAGCCCAGTTCTTCGATGATTATTCGGGTATTGCTTATCTTTGTGACGTGATGGAGGTGCTGCACGCACACAAGTTCTGATAATACAATTATGACCAGAGTTTAGGACGCAGTAATAGAAAGCCCAAGCAATCTACTACTGCGTTTGTCTCTGTTGAGAAAGTCTGGTCTAAACCAACCTAGATGAAGGTTAGGATACTAAGACAGGAACAGGAATGTTGAGATGAGGATAAAGGGGAAAGCGATCGCATAAAGCTTTAACTCGATTTAAACAATCTTGCTTAACCCCTTCGTCGTTGCGATTAAGCAAACAATCAGCGATTATATTGCCAATTTCAGTAAATTCTTCTACTCCCAATCCTCTTGTAGTCATAGCGGGAGAACCCAACCGAAGACCACTGGTTACAAAAGGAGATTCGGGATCGAAGGGAACTGTATTTTTGTTGGCGGTAATATTTATTTCACTAACTAACTTATCCCCTTCCTTGCCTGTCATGTCAATGCAACGGAGATCCACTAAGGTTAAGTGGTTATCGGTGCCGCCAGAAACTAGCTTAAAGCCCCGTTGGGTCAGTTGAGTAGCCAGGGCTTGGGCATTGGCGATTACTTGTCCGGAATACACCTTAAACTCGGGCTTTAGGGCTTCTCCGAAGGCTACTGCTTTGGCAGCAATCACCTGTTCTAGTGGACCCCCTTGAGTGCCAGGAAAGACGGATTTATCGAACTTCTTGCCCAACTCAAGGTTGTTGGTCATAATTAGACCGCCTCTAGGACCCCGTAAGGTTTTGTGGGTGGTGGTGGTGACTACATCGCAGTAGGGTAAAGGGTTGGGATGATGACCAGTGGCAACTAAACCAGCGATGTGAGCGATATCAGCCATTAAATAGGCTCCTACCTCGTCGGCGATGGCCCGGAACTTATCAAATTCGATAATTCTGGGATAGGCTGAGAAACCACAGATTAATAGCTTCGGCTTTTCTTTCTTAGCTAGTTCTAAAATGGCATCGTAATCTAACCTTTCGGTTTCAGCACTTACACCGTAGTGGCACACCTCAAACCATTTCCCTGAGACATTTACAGGGGAACCGTGGGTTAAATGACCACCGTGGGAGAGATCCATGCCCATGATTTTATCCCCAGGATTTAGCAGGGTCAAGAACACAGCAAAATTAGCTTGCGCTCCTGAGTGGGGTTGTACGTTAGCGTGGGCTGCTCCAAATAACTGTTTAACGCGATCGATGGCTAACTGCTCTGCTTGGTCGACCCATTCACAACCACCGTAGTAGCGTTTTTTGGGTAATCCTTCTGCATACTTGTTGGTTAACACCGAGCCTTGAGCTGCTAAGACTGCGGGGGAGGTAAAGTTCTCACTGGCGATTAGTTCTAAATGTTCGCGCTGCCTCTGTAACTCCCCTTGAATCATTGCGGCAAGGGTGGGGTCGCTTTGGGCTAAAAAATCTAAGTTGGTATCAGTCACTTTTATTTATTCCTTTCGTTTTGGCTTACGGTGTTCCCAACCTCCAATTATAGTTAATGTTTACATGGGTTTTCAATAAGGCAAGATAACTTTTAATTTAAAGTTTATTTTTTTCACTATCTTAGATTTGTTAACTATGGATTCTAGCTTCAGGGTGTAATTTGGCTAAAATCTCGCTTTCAATTATTGATAATTCTTCTAATCTTTTCTGCACAAGTTCTCGCTCAAAATAGGTATCTGCTAGTATCCAATAGACCCCATAATGTCTCGCTTCTGATGCCATCAAACTACGGTAAAATTTAGCTAAATCTTCATCGGGACAATGGTTTCCTAAAAGTCCTAATCTTTCGTGAGATCGAGCTTCTATTAGGGCGGCAACTAATAGAGAGTCTAGTAATCTTTGGGGTTCTTTTGTGCTGATTGTTGATTTTAATTTAGCCCCATAGGGAGGAGAAGACAAGGGACCAAGGGGAATATTTTTTTTGTCTAACCACTGATTAACTTGTTCAAAATGTTCTAATTCTTCTTGTGCGATCGCTGTTAGTTTTCTCACTAATATGGCATTGGATGAGTAGCGAAACATCAAATTGAGAGCTACACTAGCTGCTTTTCTTTCACAGTGGGAATGATCCAATAAGATTGTATCTAGATTGTTAGTAGCTTGCTCGATCCAAGCTGCCTGAGTTGGCTCTTTTAATATATTTATTGTTGCTTTTTTGTGTAACATCATTGGTCAAATTCCCAATTTATTAAAAATTCGATTATGACAATTGAGAAATAGGCGTTTCAGGTGATTTGTTAGCCGCTTTACAATCGGCTATGTATTGTTTAATTACGGTTTGGAAAGCTTGTTCTAATTCATCCACGGAAAGGCCATCAAAAATTATTATATCTCTTATGTTTACCACTCGACCAAAAAATAAGCGATCGTCTTCATCATATTCAATAACTGCCTTATACTCTTTGTATTTCATGGGTTGATTCTGGCCTTAAATAAAAATTCTCGAATGGCTTTAATCTGATATCTTTTTAATTCCTTTTGAGGATGGGGAGAATGGATATTGAGGGAGAGATTTTTAAAGTCAAATCTGACTCCTGAATTATTCTCTTGAGTTACTGTTCCTCCTACGGCTTTAATTAGGGTTACTACATCATCCCACAGAATGTTCAGTTTCATTGGTTCTGTGAAGATAGAATCATAAATTTTACGCTGTTTTTTGTTCATTCACTTATAATACTATCCCATGAACAGTTCTTGATATAAGAACATACCCTACAGTTATAGCTTAAATGCTTTATCGCCTCTTCGGGGCAAGGAGTCAGCAGTCAGGACTCAGAATTAATCTTAATAAATAAAACGTGTAATAGTTTATTTGATAACTAGATTATGATTATTAAAATTATCAATAATTAAGTATAAAAGACAACATAAATAAATTTTTACCCAAGACCAAAAAAATCTTATATAATTAGTTGGTGTACATTAATTGTTAAGTCATAGATGATTGCCACCCATCGCAACGAAATGCCCATCAGTCCCATATTCAATCCAGAAGGAGATGATGCCATCGAAAACCGTTCCATCTGGTTTGGAAATACTACAAATTTGATGCAATTAAACGATGTTCGTTACACATGGGCGGTGGGTTTATATCAACAAATGCGGGAAAACTTTTGGATTCCTCAAAGATTAGATATTACTCAAGATGTGACAGATTATACTAACTTAACCGATGACGAGCGATATGCGTACGATGGAATTTTATCTTATCTTACCTTTTTAGATTCTGTTCAAACCTGTAATATTCCCCATCTAAAAACGAGCATTACTGCTCCCGAGGTTAGTCTATGTATGGCAGAACAAATCTCCCAAGAAGGAATGCACAATCAGAGCTATCAATACATCATTGAAACCATTATTCCCCCGGACAGAAGAACAGAAGTTTACGAATTTTGGCGCACTGATAAAGTATTGAAAGATCGCTGTGAGTTCATCGCTAATTTGTATCAAAAATATATTGATGATGCAACTGCTGAAAATTATTTTGTCGCTTTGATGGCTGACTTTTTGTTAGAGGGACTCTATTTTTACAACGGGTTTATATACTTCTACAATTTAGCATCTCGGATGTTAATGCCAGGATCTGCTGATATTATCAAGATGATTAACCGAGACGAATTAAGTCATGTAAGATTGTATCAAAAACTGATTCCAGAAGCGAGAAAAGTTTTCCCCCATTCTGTTGAACAAATCTACGAAATGTTTGACATGGCTGTTAATTATGAGTGTCGCTGGACTAACCATATTGTAGGTAACAATATTTTAGGTATTACTGAGTCAAGTACAGAAAAATATACCAAGTATTTAGCTAATATTAGATTACGATCTATCGGTTTAGATCCTCTTTATCCTGAACCAAAATACAATAAGAGTCCTTATAGCCATTTAGAAAGATTTTCTGATACAAAAAAAGCAGGTAATACCAAGGCTAATTTCTTTGAGGCAACTGTTACTAGTTATGTCATGTCCTCTGGTTTGACGGGATGGGATGAAATCTAATTTCCCATAAACTTCCCCGACTTTTCAGAGGTTGGGGTTTTGTTATAGTCCCAAAAAATCTTAAGGTTAAAAGCTAAATGACTGTTCTATTACCTGCTATAATTCCTGTTGCCTTTATTATTCTTGTTGGGGTTATTGTTGGTAAAACTTTGACTCTTCATAAACAAACATTATCCCAATTAAGTGTTTATGTATTGGCTCCGGCACTGGTAGCGGATAGTTTATATACAACAACTATTTCCCCACAGAATGCAACACAAATATTATTAGGGGTGTTTATTGTTGCCTTGATTCTCTATGGGTTAGTCTCCATTATTAGTTCTTTTTTAAAACTACCTCTGGTCACTCG
Organism: Crocosphaera sp. Alani8; assembly: GCF_038442745.1. NCBI lineage: Bacteria > Bacillati > Cyanobacteriota > Cyanophyceae > Chroococcales > Aphanothecaceae > Crocosphaera > Crocosphaera sp. Alani8. The sequence continues at coordinate 1,623 of NZ_JARVCN010000190.1, read as the reverse complement.
TAAAAGTTTAATCGCCACTAGTTTACATCCTAATAACGGCAATATGGGATTACCTTTGGTAGATTTTGCCTTGGGTTCAGCCGGTCTAGAAAGGGCGATTATTTATATGATTGGTTCCAGTATTTTGTTATTTGGTGTTGCCCCAGCAATCTTAGCAGGAACTAGCCTAAAACATAGTTTAAAAGTTATTTTTCAACTTCCCTTGATCTGGGCTATGTTAGCTGGATTGGCTTTAAGATTGCTACAGATAAAATTACCTTTTAACTTAGGAGAAGCCTTACACTTATTAGGAAGGGCGGCTATTCCTGTAGCCTTAATTATTCTGGGTATAGAATTAGTTAATACACCTTTTAGAGTGACTAACTTTGAGCTAATCTCCCTTAATTTTAGATTAGTTTTAGCTCCTTTAATCGCTTTATTAGTAGGTAAAACCATTCAATTGCCACCCCTAGATTTACAAGTGTTTATTCTACAAAGTGCTATGCCAACTGCAGTCAATACCGTGGTTTTAGCAACAGAGTTTGGAGGGGAAGCAGCTAAAGTTGCCCGTACAATCGTCGTCACAACCTTACTTAGTTTTCTTACCTTACCATTCGTATTATGGGTCGCCGATAAAGTATAATAAATCCCAGAAAAAATATTCCTAAAAGATCCAATAATTATCATGGAAAAACCTGCTGATAATCAATATCCTATCCATGAACTGATTAAACAACGTTGGAGTCCGTTAGCGTTCAATATTCGTCCCATTGAACCCGAAAAAATTGCCAGTTTATTAGAAGCTGCTAGATGGGCAGCCTCCTGTTTTAACGAACAACCCTGGTTCTTTATAGTAGCAACCCAAGACAACAGTCAAGAATACGAAAAACTTTTGAGTTGTTTAGTCGAAGCAAATCAACAATGGGCAAAAGATGCTCCTCTTCTGATATTCTCGGTGGCAAAATTATCCTTTGAACGCAACAATAAACCCAATCGTCACGCCTTACACGATGTTGGCTTAGCTGTAGGCAATTTAACCCTGCAAGCGCAATCCCTTGGCTTATTTGTCCATCAGATGGGAGGATTCGATATGGAAAGAACTAGAACCCTTTACAATATACCCCAAGACTACGAACCCGTTGCAGCGATCGCCGTAGGTTATCCAGGAAATATTAGTCAGCTAGGGGAAGATTTACAAGACAGAGAATTATCCCCCCGTAGTCGTAAACCCTTGCCAGACTTTGTATTTCACAATACCTGGAACCAATCCTATTTTTAACTGACATCTTGCACCAGTACATAAAAACTGAAATTAGTAAGCAGTAAGCAGTCAGCAGTCAGCAGTCAGCAGTTCCTCACTCCGTTCCGGCGCTATCGCACAGCGTTCGGCTTTGATCTCACTCACAGCATAAGATAGAGATTGATATGTTTCAACTGATAGCTGATATAGCATTTCTCATACTTGTGAGGTACAGAGGTGATCGCTTTGAGGCAGGAGGCAGGAGTTAAGTGTACCTCATGAGTCCGATAAAAGCTATAGCTGAACGCTTACAAACTAGCCGATTTTATCGAAGGTGCAAGATATGAGTCTAACTCACATCTTGCACCAAGAAAAGTTGATATGAGGAACGATGGCTAAAACTC
>NZ_JARVCN010000189.1:0-6588 GCF_038442745.1 Crocosphaera sp. Alani8 | reverse complement strand
GCCTCTTTTCGTCATCTGGTAAGGCTTTCAGGTATTCGTGTCCCCACGCCAGGTTCAAGACCTATTATCCCCTCGAAAACGACTTAACACCGAACTCAGATTAACCCCTTAGTTATCAGTGAGAATCTCGATAGATTCGTTGTGCTTGTTCTACACTAAGCTGTTCGTATGCTGGGAAAGAAGACCCATTATGACCGTTTTCACTGTTTCTGCTGGCTGTAGTATTTGCAGGAACCTTAAAGTATGTAGACCCAGGAATATGACAACTAGGATGGAAATTATATTCCGGTTCGGTGGCCATGATGGAACTTTGAGGAGCGATGAAATCGTGTGACTCGCGATCGTATTCTAGAACTTCCCCTGTTTCGATGCGATAAATCCAACCATGTAAGGTTAGATTTCTTTGATGCAAACGAGAATGTATCACAGGATAAGTTTGCAAGTTTCCTAGTTGGGTTAAGACATTCTCTGCGACTGTTACCTCTAAAAGTTCTTCCCCTTCTAAATTGTTATAGTTGTCATGTACCAGTCTGCGGGTGGCTTCCGCGTGCTTTAACCAATCGTAAACTAAGGGCATTTTTTCTTGTAGACTATTCAATTTTAATAACGCATTCATGGCACCACAATGGGAATGACCACAAACAATGACTTGCTCAATATCTAAGGCCGAAATAGCATATTCTATAGCCGCACCTTCCCCACCGTTGGCTGCACCAAAAGGAGGAATAATATTTCCGGCATTACGAATAACAAAAATTTCCCCAACTTCTGCTTGTGTAATTAAATTAGGATCAACGCGAGAGTCAGAACAAGTTATAAAAAGGATACGAGGGTGTTGTCCGTGGGATAATTCTTCAAATAGTTCACGGTGAGAACTAAAATAACCACTTTGGAATTTTTGTAGTCCTTCGATTAATTTTTTCATGGGGAAAAATATCCATTCCTACTTAGTTTAGACTTCTATCCTGGGTTGATTATCCCTTGAATTAATTATTTTGTATAGAGTCTTTTTTTTAATTTCTGTAACTAATCCATAAGCTTTAATTACATAAATTCATAAATTTTCAAAAGTAGGTATTACCTACTTGAGTAAATTATTGATTAACGATAAGTATTTGTGAGGTTTTTAAACGATCCATCCACCCTTCTAAATAGGAGCGATTTTCTTGTTTTTCTTCCGTATTTGTTGTGTCTAAAGGATGGGGTGCTAGTCCCTTAATGGCGGCGGTTGTTACACAAAACATGGACTTCTGAAAACTTTGACAAATCTGTACTAATAAGTCATCTTCTTGCCGAAAACTTTCACGGTAAACTTCGTGTAAATATTCTGGTAAATGATGTCTCATATCTTGCATTAATAAGGTAGGAGGAATCCCTGCACCTCCGATGGGTAAAGGGTCAGCGTATAACGCACCGTAGGTAAAAATAGATTGTTCTGAGGGTATTTGATAGGATTGAGCATTATAAGAGATTGTTCCAGGAAAGGGAGTTCCTCTAAAAAAGATTGCCTCCACATAAGGAACTGCTGTGTCCATTAAAAAGGTTAATTTCGCCGCTTTAGGTAACACTTCGTAGACTTTTTCTCTAACTTTCACTTCATAAGTGATTGGCTTATTTGCATCCTTCACCAAACCATCTAGTATGTGTTGAACCACATCGGGAATGGAGCTAATCTCACCTCTATCGTAGCGATCAGAAAGGTCTAAAAATATATCAGCCATTACTCGCCAAAACTGCCCTAAACCACTATAATAAGCCATCATTCTCATCTGTTCGGGTAAGAATTCTGGAAATATTTTGTGCAGGGTTAACATAAAAAAGTTGTGTTTAAATTGGGCTTTAATAACCTGTTCAACATTATCTCTAAATTCTGATGTATCTAAATAAGCATCTAAGCCGCCTCCACCGTGCCACATCATTGATTTCATGCAATATTCTGCATATTCAAAGTTAGTGCGGTTATGGTTCCAATGCCGTAGTAACTTTTCGATAGAAAATTCCCCATTGAAGTATTTAAAGAAGGGAAACAGAATTAAAAATTGATGGTCAGCGATATAAATTAAGTTATTGGAATACTCATCTAAAATAACCCCGTAACTTTTAAGAATCCCCACCACTTCTATCACATTTTGGGGTGAATCTTTGAGTAAATCTTGACCATTCTCCAAGCGATCGATATATTCTGCTAGAGGATGACGAGAACCTTGTATCGTTGTCTTAACCATGTTTTATCCGCCTTTTTATTCTATCAAGCTCTTATAGCTTTTTTCGGACTCATGAGGTCATCCCAACTCCTGCTTTCTGCCTTAAAGGGATGACCTCTGTACCTTACAAGTATGAGAACCGATATAATTGTAGCTAATACAATGATTATCAAGGTTGATAATTTGGGATTCTTCTGGGATCAGAATAAGCCACTAAACCACAATCAACCATTCTTTGGGTCAAAGCTGTATAGTTGAGTCTTCCCCCCGTAATTTGGTATTCTGGACGGGGATTAGGTAGATGTCCTGTGGGAGCTTCTAAGTCATATTCTAAATTGAATTTGAACTGTACCCATTGTCCATCTTTACGCCATCCGATGCGAGTCCCAAAGTTATCATAAGCTTCTATGTCCACTAAACGTCCGGGTCTATTACCGGTTTCTACAAAAATAGGAAACTGAACAGTAAAGCCAAATCTTCCCCCGGAGTATTGTCTCCAAAGATCGTCTATGGTTTTGAGATCCCAACAAGCAATATTTTTCACCTCATCTTGAGATATCCAACCCTGCTCTTGGCGATTAGTAGATTGCAACATCAAAGTTCTGGTGGTTTCATTTGCTCGCAACCATTGCTGTTGTCGTAAATCTTCTTGTAACGGTGTGTAATCGATTCCTGTTTCTGGAGACACCAGAGAAGGTTGATTGTTTGGGGTTTCTTGTCCCAACACAGAAAAGGCGCAAACGCCGGTAAATAATAAGGTACACAACAGTTGATTGAATGGCTTGGTTACTTTTAGCATAGACGATTACACAATTGTCACAATTTTACTGTTTTTTGTAGCTTCTAGTTTAATTCTAGCACTGGAAACCTTGCAACTTGAATTCGTTGTTATTTTTACTCCATTACCCTCTGTTACAGTTAAGAACAACATTATTAGGATAAAATATATTAAAGCTACTGTTTCGTTTTGGTGGCAAACAAAGCCTATGGGAACTGTTACATGACTTGGACTCGCCATCACGTTTTAGGGTTAAAAGATTGGACTGTCGACGAGTATGATACCCTACTACAAACGGCTTCTAGTTTCCGCGAAGTGTTATCTAGTCGCACAAAAAAGGTTCCCGCACTTCAAGGGGTGGTGGTAACCAATATGTTTTTTGAACCATCTACCCGTACCCGTAGCAGTTTTGAGTTAGCGGCTAAGCGTCTCTCGGCCGATATTTTGAATTTTGCCCCGGGAACCTCCTCTCTAACCAAGGGAGAAACTATCTTAGACACCGCTAAAACCTATTTGGCCATGGGAACAAATTTGATGGTCATTCGTCATCAACAGGCAGGAGTTCCCCATGCGATCGCACAGGAGATGGATCGTCTGCAAACAGGAGTTGGTGTTCTCAACGCAGGAGATGGACAACACGAACATCCTTCCCAGGGGTTATTAGATTTATTTACTTTGTGCTGCTTATTGGATTTTGATAGCCCTAGTTTGGCTTTATTAAAAGGTAAAAAAATTGCCATTGTGGGGGATATCTTACATTCTAGGGTAGCCCGTTCCAATATTTGGAGTTTAACAGCAGCCGGTGCCGATGTCCATTTAGCGGGACCTGCAACTTTGGTTCCTGAATGGTTTAAGGGGATGAAAAATGAGTCTCATGAGGGTAAATTATTTCTACATTGGGAACTGAAACCTGCCTTAGAAAAGGCTGATTTTGTCATGACTTTGCGTTTACAAAAAGAGAGAATGACTAATCATTTATTGCCTAGTTTAAGAGAGTATCATCAACAGTACGGGATTAATCATCATCGCCTAGAATTATGCCATCCTGATGTTAAGATATTACATCCTGGTCCCGTTAATCGTGGAGTAGAAATTAGTTCTGAGTTGATGGATGATCCTCGTTTTAGTTTAATTCAACAACAAGTTACAAGCGGTATTGCTGTGAGGATGGCTTTATTATTTCTCATTGGAACCAGTAATTAAACTATTCGTTTATGACCATAAATATAACAGTAAAACATCAAGGCGATCGCTTGGATAGATGGTTAGCGGATAATCTCACAGATATCTCCCGTTCCCATCTCCAAAAACTGATCGAACAAGGCAATATTACTTTAAATAATGAAGTTTGTACCAACAAGAAAATCAAGGTAAAAATAGGCGATCGCTTACAAATTCATATCCCTGAACCCCAACCTTTAGAACTTATACCTGAGCCGATTCCTCTCGATATTTTATACGAAGATGAGCAACTAATTATTATTAACAAATCAGCTAATTTAGTGGTTCATCCAGCACCCGGTCACGACACAGGAACCCTAGTTCATGCCCTATTATATCACTGTTCTAATTTAGCAGGAATTGGTGGCATACAAAGACCTGGTATTGTCCATCGTCTAGATAAGGACACTACAGGAGCAATTGTAGTTGCTAAGACAGATTTTGCCCATCAAAACTTACAAGCACAAATCAAAAATAAAACTGCAAAAAGAGAGTATTTAGGGATAATTTATGGTGTTTTGAGTAATCAAGAAAATAACAATAATAGTAATCAAGGAATCATCAATTTACCAATCGGTCGTCATCCTGTGGACAGAAAAAAAATGGCAGTGGTTCCTATAGAAAAACGAGGTCGAAATGCTATAACTTATTGGGAAATAATAGAAAGATTGGGCAATTATAGTTTAGTTAAATTTACCTTAGAAACGGGAAGAACCCATCAAATAAGAGTCCATAGTAGTTATTTTGGTAATCCCATTGTTGGTGATCCTTTATATAGTGCTAATCGTTCTCTGAAAATGAATTTATCAGGACAAGCATTACACGCGCATAAACTAACACTAACCCATCCTATCACCTCAAAAAAAATAGAAGCGATCGCCCCTTTGCCTGACAAGTTTACTAAGCTATTAAATTATTTAAAACAAAGAAATAATTATTGAAGAAAGAGATTGTTTAATTATTAATATTAACTATGAATCCTAACTCCTGACTCCTGACTCCTAACTCCTGACTCCTGACTCCTGATTTCTAACTCCTGACTGCTGACTGCTGATTGCTGACTGCTAATGTGCGATAATTTAACATAGTTTAAAAGAATGTCGATGGTGAAAACATGAGCCGTATTTTTGTAAAGCAAGACGATGTTTTTTAGTGCCGTAACCTTTATTATTTTCCAAATCATAATAGGGATATTTAGCAGCTAAACGAATGATTAATTGATCTCGCCAAACCTTAGCTAAAATACTCCCAGCAGCAATCAGAGGAGAGATGCGATCGCCTCCTATAATAGTTTCTTGAGGAATGATAAGATTAGGAATTTTTTTGTTACCATCTACTAAACAAAGTTGAGGAACAACAGAAAGTTTTTTAACACAGCGTTCCATTGCTAATAAAGAAGCATTGAGAATATTTAAGCGATCTATTTCTTGGGAAGAAGCATAACTAATATAATAGGAAATAGCCCGATTTTTAATCTCTGTTGCTAAAGTTTCACGACGTTTAGCCGACAGTTGTTTACTGTCTTTAACCCCTATTTCCTGCAGTTGAAAAATATTTTCTTTTTCAAACACTACTGCCGCCGCCACCACAGGACCAAACAAACAACCTCGCCCCACCTCATCAATACCTGCTATGAAAATTTGTGAATGAGAAAATAATTGAGCAGACATGAACCTAATTTGATATAATTTGGGGAGTATATATAAATTTTAGAAGTATTATTATGGCATTTTTTCGTCAATACGTTGCCCCAATGTTAATTGTTTTAATGTTTTTAGTGGCCTTAGTTGCAGTTACGGCTCGTGCTTTCATTCCATCAGACTTAGCCGCTCCTGCTCCTATAGATGATATCAGTTATTTGTTATCAACTGTTTCTTTTCTACATCTCTAAGGATAAATGCTCAGTTTTTTATAGTTTAGCTTTTCCCTTTTCCATGCTAAAATAAACGACAGAAGTTTGTTAAACTTTTTATACTAATTTCTTAGTTTTATTTTCAATGGCGGTATACTTTCAAGTTTATGAACCTTGTGGAATAATTGATGGAACGAAGAGTGGCAAATTTCGTCAAGAAATCCAAACAATATTACAAGCAAACCCCAAAGTTGTTGTAATTGATTTCAAAAATGTCAGCTTTATGGATAGTTCTGGTTTGGGGGCATTGGTTTTATCCTTAAAATCAGTCAGAGCTGAGGGTGCTAAACTATTTTTGTGTTCTGTTAATGAGCAGGTAATGATGTTGCTTGAATTGACAGATATGCACAAAGTTTTTAGAATTTTTGAGAGTCGAGAAGAACTGGAAAAAAGCATTATGAGTGCGTAAACTGAACCATTTTAACTAAATGTCGGGAGAAGTCCCTCACTATAGCTAAGGCGGACACATCGAA
>NZ_JARVCN010000188.1:0-6601 GCF_038442745.1 Crocosphaera sp. Alani8 | reverse complement strand
GAACTGCTGATTGCTGACTAATTTAAGTTTTTATGTACTGATGCAAGATGTCAGTAAAGGAACTTGCCTAGAAAAGAATTAGTCCAAGGGGACAGATGTTTAGTCCCAAACTTTTTAAGGAAAAGTTTAGATTCTTGTTTTTTCAACCGTCCTCCTATGCTTTCAGTTAGGGTTGTACTGAAGATAAGAACTATGGGGTGAACAAAAAGCGGAACTTGTATTATCCTTTTACATAAGACTATGTTCAGCCAGAAAAATTGCCAAGTACAACCTTTAATGGAATTGATGGAGTATTAAACCAAATCTGATAAAGTAAAAAAGTTATCTCAAACTCAGAAAAGATTCTAAAATTCTATAATCAGAATTAGTATACATATCCCTATAAAATAAAATGTGAGGTTAGTTTTGATGAAATCATTAATCCGTTGGAGTGCCACTGTAGGTTTATTAGGTAGTACATTGATAGGGACTTGGTTTGCCCAAATGCCCAAAGTATTAGCCCTTCCCGAAGCCGAAGTAGTCAAGGTTTTGCAAGGGGTACCAGTTTTTACCATCACAACAGAAGACGGTGGCCCCTTGATCGCCAATCTAGATGATCAGAAGGTAACACAAGTTTTCATGAGCCAAAAAGATGCGAATGAATTCTTGAGTAAACTCAAAGAAACTCAACCAGAAATAGGCAATAGAGTAAAGGTACAACCGGTTTCCCTGGGAGAAATTTATCGTTTCGCTTTAGCCAATAACACGGAAACAGAATCTCTACGATTTGCCTATGTTCCTATGCGAAGCGCAGTAGAGTCAGCCAAAAAGTTATTAAGCGATAACGGACAAGAATATCAAGGAGGGGTTCCCCTATTCATCCTTCGAGGAGGTCCTGATAATAGTATTTTGACCATTCAACAGGACAATCAAGAGGTTATACCTTTCTTCTTTGAAAAAGCCCCCATTCAGGCTATCGCCGAAAGAATGAAGCAAGATCAACCCGAGATTGCTGAAACCATGCAAATTGAAGTAGTGGCCCTCGAAAATATCATCGGTTCCTTACACAGTAACGACGATGCCATGCTAAAACAAATACAGTTAGTGCCTTCCCAAGAAACCATCAAATTTATTCAAGACGCTATCAAATCTCAGCAAAGTCAGGGTGAATAAAATAGTAGTCTAATCACCACAAAAAATCCCCAGATATCTAAATTTGGGGTTTTGTCGTCCATAAATTTGTCATACAGACTAGCAAAAACGGCATGAACAATATAATTCGTTGGAGTTTAACCGCGGGACTTTTATTTAGTCCTCTTAGTCACCTTAGCTTTATGCAAGCAAACCCAGTGTTTGCTTTACCCCGATCAGAAGTTGTGGAGTTTCTCTCGGGAATTCCTGTTTATACTCTATTGTCTGAAGATGGATTACCAATCGGCCGACAAATGGACAACGGTAGCGTTGTGACTCCTATATTTATGAGTCGTCGGGAAGCGGAAGCCTTTGCTGCGGAGTTACGGAGAATAGATCCTGAAGAAGCTAGATCTTATCGTATTCAGGTTCTTCCCCTCAGCCGCATTTATGAGATTGCATTACAAACCTCAGACAATTCAGCACGTTTATTCCTGGACTATATTCCCAGTAGCGCAGAATTGCAATTTGCCCGTCAATTAGCCAATGAAAACGGTCAGAAATATCCTGGAGATGTTCCTTTATATATAGCTAGAATTGAATCCGATCAATCTTATTTGACTATCAAACAAAACAACGAAGAGTTTGTTCCTGTCTTCTTTGAAAAGGCTACCATTGAGGGATGGATCGAGACAGTTCCCCAGTCGCAACCCCAACTCTCTCAAAGTATAAGCATTAACATTATTTCTTTGAGTGGTTTGATTGCCAATTTAGAGAAACACGATAATCAATTACTGAGAAGTTTGCGGTTTTGGCCATCGGAAGAAATGATGCAAATTATTCGCTCTAATTCTCAAAATCAACCACAATAAATGGAATATGACCCGTTTGTTCCACACTTCAGGTGAAGCATTAGACCAATGGTATCATTGGGCCAAACAAGAAGCGATCGCAGTGGATATCCCCACCACAGAGGTAGACTGGTTACTTCGGGAGATAAGTTCGTTAGATGCTTTATCTTTGCGCTTAGGGTTATTCAAAGAGCGATCGCAAATCCTTCTAAAATATTCCTTAGAGGAATTAACCCAGTTATGGCAACTTCGGGTTAAACAGAAAGTTCCTTTACAATATTTAGTAGGGGTGACTCCTTGGAGACAGTTTTCCCTGAAAGTTTCTCCAGATGTCTTAATTCCTCGACCTGAAACGGAATTAATGATTGATTTTGCCCTTGAAGCTGCTCAAAACAGTCCTAACCCTCATTTAATGTCCGGTCATTGGGTGGATCTCGGCACAGGAAGCGGTGCGATCGCCCTTGGGTTAGCAGATAGTTTTCCCCACGCAACTATTCATGCAGTGGACACTAGCAGTAAAGGATTAGCCATTGCCCAAGAAAATGCCCTTGAACAAGGGTTAGCTGAGAGAATTAACTTTTATCGAGGATCGTGGTGGACTCCCTTAGAACGTCTAAAAGGACAAGTCAGCGCAATCATATCCAACCCTCCCTATATACCCACTTCCTTGCTATCTCAACTACAACCAGAAGTTAAAGAACACGAACCCCTGCTTGCTTTGGACGGGGGAACAGATGGTTTAGACGCAATTCGTTATCTTATTGACACTTCCCCTAATTACCTAGTTTCTGGCGGCATTTTTCTAGTAGAAATGATGGCCGGACAAGGGGAAACAGTCAAACAATTATTAGAAGCATCTTGCCATTATCGGTCTATAGAAATTTTACCAGATTTAGCAGGAATTGGTCGTTTTGCTCTAGCTTATACTCATATCTTGCACCTTCAATAAAACTGGCTAGTTTGTAAGCGTTCAGCTATCAGCCATCAGCTGAAAAAGATCAATCTCTATCATCTACTGTGAGTAAGATTAAACGAATGCTGAACCCTGTGCGATAGCGCCGGAACGGAGTGAGGAACTGCTGACTAATTTAAGTTTTCCTATACTGGTGCAAGATATCAGTTATAGTTGTGGTTGACATAAGTTAAATAAGACAACAAAAGACGCAGATATTTAGGAATGTCACGCTAAAACCCCATGTAAAAAAATATCAGCAATACCTTCTGCCATTTCTTGTAAAGCTTTAGGAGAACCTTCAGGAGAGATAATTGTATCTGAAGAAAAACCAGCGATCGCAAACATTCCTAAGAAAACTTGAGCGACAATTTTAGGATTCATCTGTCGATAAATACCTTTTTCCATAGCTGTTTCAAAGAAAGCTTCTGCCACATCAGTCATTTTAATAATAACTTCTGATTGTATTTTTTCTCGTAATTCTGGGTGAAATTGTGCCTCAATAAAACACACTTTCAATAAATCATTATTTTCCTGCATTCTTAATACCCGTCTCCGCATTACTTGGTGTACTGCTTTATAGTTTCCCATCTCGCTTAATTCTGTTAATAAGTCGGTTAAAATCTCAATCCATCCTTGAGTAGCGACTTCTACTAAAATAGCTTTTTTATTGGGAAAATAACGAAATAAGGTTCCTTCTGCTACCTTTGCTTTTTTTGCTAAGTCTTTTGTAGTTGTACCATCATAGCCTTTATCTGCAAACAGACCTAAGGCTACCTTAAGAATGCGGGATCTAGTATCTTCTTCTGAATGAGAAGCATTAAGGGTTTTGGAGACAAAAGTAGAGGTAAAACCTGACATTATTAAAATTATTAAGCATAACAACTCAGACTATTTTCTCCTACAAAGGGCTAAATTTTTAAATATCTTCACAAAATGTTGTTTTGTCGCTCCCATAACAGGAGATAATGAAACAGTATGCCATTGATGGACTAAGCATTATTTTCTACTTATGACTAATTCAACCACAGAATATACCGTACCAGATGATTTTACTAGCACCGAAATTCCCCATAAGGAAGCTATAGAAACGGTCATCGATAGCCTACAGCAAAACGATAGTGCTATGGTACATCACGATGGTCAAGGATACCTTTGGAAGTTCCAATACGGTAGCGTAGAAACCTATGTTCAGTTAACAGGAGAAAACGAAGAAGATTTATTAACTGTTTGGTCCCCAGTATTAACCCTTCCTGCTAAAGATGAACTGGGTTTAATGCGAAAAGTATTGGAGATGAATGGTGAAGAAACCTTAGAAACTCGCTTTGGAATCATCAATAATCAAATTGTTGTTTTAAGTCAGCGTACTGTAGCAGATTTATCCCCAGGAGAAATCTCTCGCGCTATTACTTTGGTTGCCACTATTGCAGATGATAATGATGAAAAATTAATTGAAACATACGGCGGAACCGCTGTGACTAATTAATGATTTTGGGGATGAGAAAATTTAGAAATGTATCGAGTTAAACAAGAGAGTGTATCTTGCACTTTGAGGGATGGAATTCGTCTGGATGCTGATGTTTATCGACCCCAGAGCAACGAGTCTTTTCCTATTTTATTAATGAGACAACCCTACGGGAGAAAAATAGCCTCAACAGTGGTTTATGCTCATCCCATTTGGTATGCTTCTCAGGGGTATATTGTGGTTATCCAAGATGTCAGGGGAAGAGGGACATCTCAAGGAAAGTTTAATTTATTTACTAATGAAATAGAGGACGGTTTCGATACTATAAACTGGCTTTCTAATTTTCCAGGTAGTACAGGAAATATAGGAATGTATGGGTTTTCTTATCAAGGAATGACCCAATTATTCGCTGCTTCGTCTCAACCAAAGGCATTAAAAACTATCTGTCCTGCAATGGTTGCTTACGATTTATACCACGATTGGGGGTACGAAAATGGGGCATTTTGTTTACAAACTAATTTAGGTTGGGCGATACAATTAGCAGCAGAAACAGCCAAATTACAAAGGGATAATATTGCTTTTAGTAAACTCCATCAAGCATCCCAAAATTTACCTTTATCTGACCCCATTATTGCCTATCCAGATTTGATGCAAGAGTACGCCACAGATTCTTTTTATCATGACTGGATTAATCATCCTTATTTCGATGAATATTGGAGTAATTTGTCTCCCAAAACATTGATAGATAAACTAGATTTGCCCATGCTACATATTGGGGGATGGTTTGACCCTTATTTACGGGGAACTATTAATCTATATAATGCTATGAAAAGTCGGAGCAACTATCCTCAAAACCTGCTAATCGGTCCTTGGGGTCATATTCCTTGGGGGTCAAAACTGGGAAGCCAAAACTACACAAAAGCTGCCATTAGTTTTGTGGATAAATATCAAATTGATTGGTTCGATCATTTCCTCAAAGGTAAAGAAATAGACTATTTATCTTCTCAACCTATCTCTTTATTTGAAATGGGGAGTAATCGGTGGCAATATTCTCAAAGTTGGACAACAACTGCCCACAAAAACTATTATATATCTAGTCAGGGTTTAGCTAATGTGCAAGAAGATAACGGTCAACTAATAGATACAATTCCTGATACTAATATAGAAGATATCATAATTCACGATCCTTGGCGACCAGTTCCTTCTTTGGGTGGTCATGCTAGTATTCCATCGGGATCTTTTGACCGTTCTCAATTAGATACTCGTTTCGATATTCTAACTTATACTTCAGAACAGTTAAAAGAAAATTTATCAATTAGTGGGACACCTTCCATTGAAATTTACTGTACAGCAGATACCACAAGCTTTGATATTTGTGCAGTTTTATCAGAAGTTAAAACAGACGGAAAAGTTTATAATTTTAGTCAAGGTTATGCCAGAATTAATGCAAATAAATTGCCTATAACTATTCCTTTACAACCTACTTGTATGCAAATTAAGAAAGATAGTTGTATAAGACTTAGTTTAAGTGGTGCTTGTTTTCCAGCTTATACTTTGAATACAGGAACAGGAAAAACAGCCAACGAAGAACAATTAATTGATGCTCAGATTATCACCATAAAAGTGTGGAGTAAATCCGAAAATATAACGAAAATAATATTACCAATAGATAACTAAATAATTCTCTTTAAAGTCCCAGCTTTTCAAGTAAGAATTAATAATACTTCAGTCTTTCAAGCGTCTTTTTAAGATAAGAAGTTAAAATTAAAATGTTAGTGGGAACGACACCAACAAGAGTCAGTCATGATTAATAAAAGATATATTGTTAACCTAGATTCAATATAAATTATCTAATAGCATTCCATGATTCAGAGGTTTAGTAAATTTTTAATCATTCTGCTATGTACGGGTGTGTTATTGACATTGTTCATAACCAGACCACTAGCTACGGTAGCACAATCCCTTCCAGGTTTAAGCTTATCTCCCAATGAAATTACCACCGAGTCCTATGTTCCCATTTTCACTAGAGGGAATTTAGATATTGCCCCAGTATTTTTGGATGGAAAAATCATCGGAGGTGTGTCCTCTTTTATCGAATTAAAGTCAGATAACCAGAACAATGAGCCTAACTCCTATGGAGCAAACACTCGTTCCCACTTGATTCACAGCAAGTGTATCTTCTCAAAAAGCCAGGGGTCACTCGCTGCGAAAACTTAGGCCAAA
>NZ_JARVCN010000187.1:0-6641 GCF_038442745.1 Crocosphaera sp. Alani8 | reverse complement strand
GTCTAGATTTACTATTCTTTCATTTTCTCACACCTCATTCCTGATTGCTATATATCTTACGGATTAACACTTATTCTGTTATCCTTAAACAAGGAAAAAGTTTTGTGATTTTGATCATAGGATTTTATAGTAGTATTTTATTAATTGGACTAAATCCTTCAGTATTAGCTGGTGCGGGAATTTTAGCTGTCGCATTTGCTTTTCTGTCTCGTAACTTATTAGAAGATATGCTCAATGGTATCTTGATTTTATGGACTGATCGCTATGCTATTGGAGATGTAATTGATATTAATGGGATGGGTGGATTAGTAGTAGAAAATATTAATTTATTTGTGACATCTTTACGTAATCTAGATGGACAAGTTATTGCTATCCCTAATAGTAAAATTTCTACCGTTGTTAATCATACTAAAGATTGGTCAAGGGTTAATTTTACTATAAAAATTGCTTGGCATGAAAACATCAAGAGAGCTATAGAAATAATGATGAAAGTAGCTGATGAAATGGAAAGCGAAGCCCAATGGAAGCACAAATTTTTAGAACCTTTAGAAGTTTTAGGGGTTGACGAAGTTTCCCACGAGGGGATATTAATTCATCTTTTAATCAAAACTAAACCTAGTGAACATTGGTCTGTTGGTCGAGAATTTCGCTTACGAGTAAAAGAAGCATTCGATCAGGAAAATATTATGTTGGGAATTCCTCATCATACCGTTTCTCTTATCAATAAATCTAATAATGAAGACCAATTATTATCTTATATCGTCCCTGAACAAGACAATTAAATATCCAGTAATAGTGCTGATTATCTTATCTCTAACTCAGGTAACCCGACTTCGGTTTTATCAATGGATAATGGATAATTGACAATTGATAATTAATTAATTCGCTTCAAGGATAAATAAGAACTGCTATATATTGTTATCCTGGTAACTTAGAAAGCGATCGCCTAATTTCATCCCCATGAGTAACCCTTTTGGTCAATATATAATCCCTGTTCTGGCCATTTTGATCAACATTCACGCCCCCCATAGCTTAGCCCTATCTGCTAAGGAAATCAGCCGTACAGCCAAAAAAATCACAGTTTTGATCGAGGGACCCGGCAGCAACGGAACCGGACTCATCATCAACAAAAGCGGTCAAACCTATAGCTTATTTACCGCAGCCCACGTGGTGGGTAATATTAACCCAGGAGAAGAGGCCTACGTGGTTACTCCTGACCAAAAACGGCATTTAATCAATACTCGAACCATAGAAATCATCCCAGGTGTGGACCTAGCAGTGGTGGAATTTAATAGCGATCGCATCTACCCCACTGCCAAACTAGCCAACGGCAGTCAACTCACAGAAGGGTCAACGGTTTATGTCTCTGGGTTTCCCCTCCCCACCACCGCCATTAACGCTTCCATTTACACTTTTGTCCCTGGAAAAATTACCGCTACAGGAGGCTTAAGAGACGGCTACGGCTTAGTTTATACCAATAATACCCTACCTGGCATGAGTGGGGGCCCAGTGTTAAATCAACAGGGGGAAGTGGTTGGTATTCATGGAAGGGCCGATACTACCTCAACCCAGACAACAGGTTACGATAACATCTACATCAAAACCGGCTTAAATCTGGGAGTACCTTTGACCCCTAACTTAATAGCAAAAGTAAAAGCCGCCCCAACTCCCCCCTTATCACCACCACCGTCACCCACCATTATTGTCGATCCGGTGCAACCGTCTTCTAGTACCCTAGTGTCTCAAACCACAGGAGTGGACTACACTGCCTTACAAAAGCTTTTAAAAGCCCAAAACTGGCAAAAAGCCGATCAAATAACCTACGATCTCCTCTCAAAAGCAGGAGACCAAGATAATTCCGGTTTTGTAACTAGCACAGAATACAAAGACATTTCCTGCGAAGATTTACAAACCATCGATCGCCTTTGGTTAGAATCTTCTCAAGGAAGATTTGGACTGAGTGTGCAACAAAGAATTTACAAAGGTTTAGGGGGATCTCAACAAGTAGACATTAACAATTATCGTAACTTCGCTCAACAAGTAGGATGGGTAAAACGAGACAATCCCAATGATCCCGATTATTATTTATATGATGACCTTGACTTCTCTCTCAATGCTCCTCCAGGTCATTTACCCCGTTGGAGTTGGGGACTAAACATCGCCGTGGTTTATAGTCGAATGCCTTACCTAACCCCAAGATTATCCGAGTGTCAATTGTTATAAAGCACCGAAGATATTAAGGTTAAACCTATTGTATTATCGGCTTACTGTTCCCAATAACTCTCTCCCTAACACATACCGAAATTAATATATATAAACCCTCATTGTATGATTTCTATTTAACTGATTATGTGGCAAGCTCAACCTATTGATTCCTCAAAGAAAAATTTTCAACAGTTAAATGAGGCCCTTATTCAAGCAACGTTGAGGGAAAAAGCAACTCGATCGCCCCAACTTCTGCACGTTAAACCCCTAGATAGTTTGTTGTTAGCCATCGCCACTGTGGGGGAAAACATAGAAAAATCTCCACACACCATTTTACCCACAGTTCAGGCCAGTTTGCGCGTAACAATGGAAAAGGCCAGGGAAAAAAATTGTTGCTCCCTTCATCAAGACAAAGTAGGTACCGTAGCAGTTAGTGCCGACGGGAACCTCATTGCTAGTGGAAGTTGGGATGGAACCATTGGACTATGGAACCCCCAAGGAAAATTACTATCAGATCCCCTACGAGGCCACTCAGAACAAGTGACGGCCTTGGCTTTTAGCCCCGATGGTCAACACTTAATCAGTGGTAGTAGCGATGGCACCTTTATCCTTTGGAACCGTCAAGGCCAACCCCTAACCAACCGGCTAGAGGCCCACGATCTGGGGATAACTGCTTTAGCTTGTAGTTCTGGGGGAGATTATTTTGTCACTGGTAGCAGCGATCGCAACTTACAACTGTGGGATTTTCAAGGTCAACCCCTAAAACCCCCTTTTAGCGGTCACGATGGGGAAATAACCAGTATCGCCATTAGTCCGGATGGTCAAACCATTGTCAGTAGTAGTTGGGATAAAACCCTACGACTTTGGAATCTGGAAGGAAAGGAAATAATTGACCCCATCGCTATCCATCAACAACGGGTGGAATCTGTTGCTTTTAGTGCCAATGGCCAATATTTTGTTAGCGCAAGTTGGGATAAAACCGTTCGTTTTTGGGACTTGAAGGGACGAGAGATCAACTCTCCCATACAAGGACACACAGATTATGTTTTATGTGTGGCCATTAGTCCCGATGGCCAAACCATTGCTACCGGTAGCAGCGATCGCACTATTCGTCTCTGGAACCGCAACGGACAGATGCTCTTTACCCCTTTCCTGGGCCATCAAGGATCTGTTCGAGATATTGCTTTTACCCCCGATGGGAAAACCTTAATTAGTGGTAGCAGCGATGGCACTGTCCGCTTTTGGGATCTTGGCAGTGAACGCTTATTTAAAGGTACCAAGAGTCCAAATTGTGCGGTGTGGGACTTGGCTATCAGTCCAGATGGTCAACGGTTGATTAGTAACTGGGGTCAGGGGTTTATCCGTTGCTGGAGTTTAGAGGGAAAGCCTCTCAGCGAACCTATTGAGGCCCATAATACAGATGTTACTTGTTTGGCTTATTCTCCCCAGGGAGACAGTTTTGTTACAGGGGGTTGGGACGAGAAGATTCGTCTCTGGACTGTTGAAGGAAAGCCCCTTACAAAGCCTATTCAAGCCCACGACGGGGATGTAACTTGTCTAGCGTATCACCCCCAAGGAACCTACTTTGTCAGTGCTGGACGGGATGGTATGGTCAAGCTGTGGACTTCTCGAGGGGAGTTGTGTCAGCAGGGAAGGGTGCATAATGAGATCACTGCCGTTTTATTTACACCCGATGGTAATAAGGTGATAGTGAGCGATGATAAGGGAAAAATTTGGCAATGGGAAAGGGAAAATTCCTGGTCAGGAAGGGTTATTTATGAGGGGGATGCAGGAAAAGTTACGAATCTCGCTATTAGTCCTGATGGCAAGGTCTTAGTTAGTGGGAACGAACAGGGAAATATTTATTTTTTAAACCTGGAAAATGTCACCCAGACCCCTATTCTGGCTTCTCACAATGCTTCTATCACAGGACTTGCTTTTAGTCCCTGTGGTCAACTGTTGGTTAGTGGTGGGTCGGACGGAAATTTACGGTTATGGACCGTTAAAGGAGAGTCTTTGAGTTATCCTCAAGCTAACCAAAATAATCAGGTTAGTTGTGTTATTTTTACCCCAGATGGTCAGGGTTTGATTAGTGGTTATTTGGACGGAACTATTAAAATTGAAATTGGGGGAACTTGGCAAAATTGGCTAACCATTTGTTCTCAAAGATTGTCTAATCATCCCCAAATAATATCTCCTCAAACTGAAGTAGAGAAACAAAGTTCTTTGATTATTAAAAAATGGTTATTGGGAACTTTAAGAGTATCGCCGAAAATAAAAAATAGTCGCCGTAAACGTCAAAAACTTTCTCCTTTTCGCATCAAAATGAACTACGTGGGTGTAGGATTTATTGGGGCATTTTTGACATTTACCACTGTTGGCTTTACGTTACAATCTCCTTACATTTCTGGTGTATGTAAACTGTTGAATAATTGTGCTAGAGATCAAGAATTTGAAAATCTTTATAACCAGGCCTTGAAAGAAGGAGACGAAATAATATTAAAGATGGATGATACAGACACGGCAGAGGAATTGAAACAATACAGGGATAGTTTAATCGCTATTAGTGGTCAACTCCAAGGGTTTCCTCAAGACATCTCGGTTTATACCCAATCCCAAGAAGCATTGAGCCGTTTTCAACAAGAATTAACCAAAATAGATGTTACCCTTTCCCAAGAAGAAAAAGCAAGAGAACAATTGACTAAAGCTTCTGATTTAGCAATAGAAGCTACCCAAATTTTACAAGCTGCTAACACAATCGAAGATTATCAACAAGCAAAACAACAATGGGAAGAAGTTCAACAACAACTTAATAGTATTTCTCCCGATAAATTTTTGGACTCTCAATTAAAAACAGAGAAAAAATCCACAGAAACAACCATTAATAATATTAATGACAAAATAGAAGAACTCGACGATCAAATAGATAGAAAGCAAGAGTTTAGACGAGAATTTAATAACATTAATAAACTAATTAAGGAAGCGATCGCCACAACAGAATCAGCTAAAACTATTCAGGATTATAATCTAGCTAAAAATCAGTGGCAAATTATACAAAATAAACTAACTAACCTCGATGGTTATAGAGATCCTAAGTTACAAGAACAAATTAATAATCAATTACTAGGAATAAATGAGCAAATTGAACGAATTGCTACTAACATAGAAGAATCTAAAAATAGTCAATCAAACAACAATCAACCCCTCGTTTCTCCAACTCCTAAAATAAATCAGAAACCCGACAAAAATGAGCTAAAACCACCTAGTCCAGTCCCCGAAACCTCTCCCAGTCCAGCACCCTTATGGTAGCTTGAGTAGATCGAAAGCGTACAAGGAAGGGGAGGTCATTTAAAAGCAATTTTCATTTGCATAGATTACAGAGTAAAAGAAAAATACTCCCCACACTTCCTACCCCTCCCTGTTACTGAGCGAAGTCGAAGTAAACCGAGATTTTGATACACCCAATTGAAAACTGCTATAGTAGCTTTTTTTATTAAATAAAAACTGCACTAGCCTTTTTTTGCTTGCGAATCTCTTGCCAGATACCTGATGCCGCTAGGGCCCCATCGGCGGCAGCAATGACAACTTGATTCAGTCCTACTTTTAAGTCCCCAATAGCAAAAATTCGTGGGTGAGAGGTGCGACACATTCTATCGGTGACTAAATTTTCTCCTTGACGTTGGAGATCGATCCCAGAGAGATAACCTGAGTGATATTGTGAACCCATAGAAATTAGCCCCGCATCCAAATTAATTACGGAACCATCCATTAGTTGAACCCCTGACATTTGATGATTTTCTCCTAGAAATTGCTCAATGGGTTCTTCTACTAATTCATAGCCATGATCTTCCAATCTTTCGCGGAATTGTAAGCTAACATCAAACATATCTTGAGTAAAGAGGGTGATATGGGGGGTAAACCAACCTAAACTAAAGGCTACTTCTAAACTGCGTTGGTTTTTGCCAAAGATACCTACTTTTTTATCCACCATTTCATAGCCATCGCAGATTAAGCAAACGTGCAAGTTGTATCCTGCATATTCATAGACATTTTGCATATCATCCAGAAAGGGTAGGTTATCAATAATACCACTGGCTGCAATAATATATTTGCTACGAAATTCTGCATAAATACTATCGTTGCGTCCCACTTTAACACGCACAAGAAAGGTATCTCCCTCATCAATTACTTCTTCGACATAACCATTCAATAAGTCTCCTCCTAAAGATAAATAATGGTCTTTTCCTTGTTTTAATAAACTGCGGCCAGAGGTATCTGGTGGCAAACCGAGATAGTTGTGAAGTTCTTGCATCCAAAAAGAGCGCGCTTTGCCTTTGTCAATAATTAAACTGGATAAGAGATAACGTTGTAAATAGATTCCGGCGTATCTTCTCAAAAAGCCAGGGGTCACTCGCTGCGAAAACTTAGGCCAAACA
>NZ_JARVCN010000186.1:0-6662 GCF_038442745.1 Crocosphaera sp. Alani8 | reverse complement strand
CTATAACGCAAGATATCAACTCCATTCCTGACTGGTTAGAAGTGGGGAAATATGCGTTTTCGACTGAACATCAGAAAAACGTTAAAGTCCTAGGTTTCTTAGGACATATTGCCAATTGTCTCGTATTAGGTGAACCCACACCTATTGAGATTGAGAAGTTAACTCCATCTACCATAGAAGTTAAAGAAGTTGATATTAGTAAAATATCTCATTTAACTTACGCTTCTCTTGCAACAGAATGGCAAACTGAAATTAAAGACATCAAAATCTTTCCAGGGGATGACGCTAATTGTTCACCAATTCCTAATCAGATTTATCCTTCTTTTCAAGAGGCTCTATCAAGAACAGGAATTAAGAGCTTTTATTCCCATCAAGTCAAAGCATGGAATGAATTAAATAATAGTCATTCTATCTGTATTACTACTCCGACAGCTAGTGGGAAAAGTAATGCGTTTATTCCTTTTGCTTTCCATCAAGCATTGACAAAGCAGAGAACTAGCCTCTTTATTTATCCTTTGAAAGCTTTAGCGTCAGATCAATATTCAAAACTAGAAAAGCTGAATAAAGCTTTACCTAACCATGAACAATTGTTTATTGCTAAGTGTACGGGAGATGTTCCTTTAGATACAAGAAAAGGATATTTTAAGGGGGTTAAATCCCCTGATATTATCGTCATTTCTCCTGATGTTCTTCACCATCTTTTGTACCATGCGAACAAATCTCAATTAATTCTCTTAAAAGATTTTCTGTCACGGTTAGACTTAATTGTTTGTGATGAATCGCATACCTATATTTCTAGTTTTGGGATTCACTTTGCCAACCTACTCAGACGGTTAAGATTAGCGGCTCAAAATTCGGGTAATTTAAAAGAGGAAATTAAGTGGGTTATTTCTACAGCAACTATATCCAACCCCTTAGAATTGGCATCTCAATTGACCGATTTATCTTCTCAAGAAATTACCTTGATTAAAGAGAGTGGAGCTAAGTCTTATGAGAAAACACTGTTGGTTTTTAATCCTCAGAATTCCCCTAATTTCACTTGTACTAATTTAATTAGTTCGTTACTGAACTTCGACTTAAAAGGATTAGTCTTTGTTAATTCGAGACATACCAGTAAACAGATATTCTCTCTCTTATCCTATCATCATGGAGGTTACATTGCATCAGTTGATTTATTCTACGGTTCCCTAAGAAGTAAGCAACGAAAAGAACGACTAGAAAAACTAAGTACAGGAGAAACCCAAATATTAATTACCACCAATTGTCTTGAAGCTGGTATCGATTTACCTGAGTTAGATTTTGTGGTTTTGAGAGGCTTTTCTAGTCTCAACAGCTTCTGGCAACGAGGGGGACGCTGTGGGAGAAAATCCCCAGGTTTAATTATTTTCATTCCTGATATTAATAATCACATTGACTATTATTATGCTACTCAACCTCAACGATTACTATCTCCTGTAGAAAAAGTCAAGATTCAACCCAATTACCCGTCTATTCTCAGTCGTCATCTTCTATGCGCTGCTGCGGAAGGAGGAATGATTACAGATGAAGTTACTCAATATTTTGGTAATAGAAGTGACTTGATTACGGCTGAATTATTAAAGCAGAAACAATTAGCATGGTCATTAGGGAAAAAGCTATGGAAAAAGGGTTATCCTCATAAGTATGTATCACTGAGAGGGATCGAGAATGAGACAATTTCCTTAATTGATGTTAACACTTCTGAGAAATTAGAAGAAATGAGTTTGTATATTGCTCATAAAGAATGCCATCCTGGGGCGATTTACTTAACAGCAGAAGATGGAAAAACAAAAACTTGGTTATGCAGAAAACTAGATCTAGAAAAGAAAACAGCTAACCTCGAATTACAGCCATCTTCTGATAGAAGAACAAAACCCTTACTAGAATTAGTTGTTGAACCTTCCTATAAATTAGAGGAACCAAAGATAGTTAAGACTGCTATCCCAAATGGTAATTTAAGACTAATTTTCTATTGGGGAAAGGTTAAGCGACAGGTGATTGGTTTCCAGGAACTACAGTTAGTTTATGCGCCGACTTGTATTAATCGAAACTGTAGTCATTACCATGTTCCTAAAGCCCCACAGGAAACGAAATGTCCTCACTGTGGATGGACACTCAAGCAACGATTAAATACCCAAGAAGTGGAAGAGTTTGAGTTTAACCCCCCGTTAACAACCACCATAGAAGTTCCTATGTTCAGGATTGAAGTTAACGAAACCTTAGCATCAGCTATTAAGAATAAGGTGGAAGAAATAAAGAAAGCCATCTTAAACACTTACCGAAATCCTGATGATATCCCTCACCAATTAAGTGCCACTTTTACGTTTGAGCCAGTCCATTTAGCTTTGCATTCTTTGTGCCATTTGTTAACGAAAGCGGTTCCTTTATTGTTCTTAGCCAGTCACCAAGATTTGAGTAGCTATATTGAGCAAAGACCAGGTAATATCGGAACCTCCCATAGAACTATTGCCTACCTTTTCGACAGTGTTCACGAAGGTTGTGGAACCACAGAAGCCTTGGTTAATGATTGGGATAGCTGTATAGAAAAAGCATTGAAATTGGCTAACAATTGTGATTGTGGGGATCTAGGCTGTCCTCGTTGTTTGACGGAAATTGGCTGTCCTGAGTCGAATGATGGACTGTCTAAGTTGTTAGGTTTATGGTTGTTAGAACAGATTGCTAGTTATCCTTAATCAAGGAAGACCGTACAATTAAGTACGATCTTCCTTGATTATTTTTTGCGCTTTGCGCTGCTAGAAAAAGCAATATTTCTATCAGCATTATGCCAAGCTATCCGTGTGGACGAATGCCCTGTGTCTGGGCTAGTTTATCAGTCGCAGCTACCAAACTTAAAGAAATTGATACCGACAACGAAATTGCTAATTCCCTGCTTTTCGAGTTAGAAACTGCTGTCCATTTAACAGAAACGTTTGACAAAGTGTGGAGTTCAATTTACTGGAACAAATCGAGTAAAAAAACGAGAGTCCGGGTAACAATTACTTTAACCAAATTAGCTCAGTCTATCTTCGATCATATCACAGAAAGTATCAGTTTATTCGATGAGCTTTGTGAGCAACAAGAACAACTACAAACCATAGAATTAACCTCTGACTGGGTAAATGTGAAACAGAGCTTATACTTAGCGCAGTTGGCTTTTCAAGAAACTCACTATCGACTAATTAAACCTTTGCCTTTGTTTGAATATTTAGACAAACAGAAAAAGTGATAAATTACATTGTTCATTGATAAAAGAACCGCGCATTTGCGCGGATGTATTGAAAAATGTATTTTGTTTCTCCCATGAATTCTAACACAACTTCCTCTAAAAAAAAAATTCATCTAACCACTTTGAACGAGCAATCATTAACCTCAACGCTCATCTTAGAAGAAGAAGAAAACACCGAGTTGTTGGAAAGAGAACAAGCTTGGCTTGAACAAGCCGAAATGCAACATCTACGTTACGCAGATATTGATTTGCACTATTAACTATGCACAAGAAATTATTTACAACTATCACAGAGATGCTATCTCAGTTAACTCAAATGCAAGAAGATCTAATTAATCTCAAGCAACAAATTATTGAGATAGAAATGTCTTCTGAAACAACATCTCCACAAGCTACATCTCCCGTCCAAACTTTACCTTTCTAATAATTATTATGGCTAGAACAGGAACCAAAATACAAGAACCCTTGACCCCCGAAGTGGTAAAAGAAATGCCACAAGAAATCGCTGAAAATACCTTAATTAATTGTAAACCAACAGCTACCATCGACAGAGATGAGTTTGCTTCTACTGAGTTTATTGACCCCCATGCCAGGCTTCCCCGTATTCAAGCATTACGAGGTACTAGTCCACAATTGTGTGGGTATTTCATTGGTATTTCGGAACTAGCGAAAGCTGGTTTCATTGACTTCGACTCAGTGGTAGATCAACTCATCGAATATAGCTTTGAGTCTTCGGGGAAAACTGAACAAGGTTTGTTACTCCAGAAGCCTCGTATGTTAGTTTGTACCAGAACCCCATTACTAGGTTTTGACCGAGTAGCCACCCAAGAAAGCGAACAGTTAGTCATTGTTGGTCATTGGCAACGCTCCTTTAAAGACGATGATAACATTGGTAACTGCCAATTTTACGAAATTATCCTCTTAAACGAAGATAATCAGCCTTTACATACTGTTCCCTTATCCTATGTAGCTAAAGGGGCAAATCAAGCTACTTTTAGCCAAGAATGGCAACAACTTACACAAGAAGTCACTAATTGCCATGCGCTCGCTAATGGCATTGCAGCAAGACCAAAGGATGCTCGCTTTAAGTCGTTATGTGTCTTTGAATTAAGCGTAGGACGTGAAAAAGTGGGGCAAAAGCAGAAATCCTTTGCTTGTCGGGTAAATGGACACACTGTACCCACGATGGAAACTTGGCGAAATTTCTTTGTTGGTTTTAACCCTATTCTCAAACAACAAGTTTGGGAGGGATTACAACCAACATTACCACCAGCTATTCCCGAAATCTTAGCATTACCTGGAGTAACCGAAGAAAAGTAATTGATTATAGCAGGATTGTAACATCAATTAATAATGAACAATTAACAATTAAATAAATATTTCATTGTACATTGTTCATTATACATTGTTCATTGTTGAATCCTGCTAATGTTGTTAGTAATGAGGGCAAAATGTAATGAGTAAAATAAATGATTTAGATGCCGAATCCATTTTGGTTCCTAATACACCAGATAAACTTGTAAGACTGTGGGGCAAAGAACGAAGAGACTTAGCGAAAAATTCTAAAGTCGACAAAGAAACTTTAGAATTATTAGTTTGTTCTACCCATTATTTAGGGGAAATAACCCAAGGACGCGCAGCAGAAATACTAAACCTACACCGCTTAGAATTTCGAGATTTATATCTCAAATGGGAGAAAGAATATCAGGAAAACTTAGATTAACAAGATTAATCAACTGGTTTAACGACAGAAAAACACTAAATTTTTTTGTCCTATTTGTTCTAAGCTTAACCATTGCTCATCTTAGATTTAGGCGTTGCCTTTATTTTCAAAGAATAGAGGAAATGTCTTATGTTTAGCTGGATTTATTCGTTTATCATTTGGGCTTTAGGAGTTAGTTTAATCCTAAGTTCAATAAATTAATTTATTTCTATTTTAACTTATGCTACTCGCATAAGTTTATTTTTTTCAAAAGCTGATAACGCTTCGCGTGGGATTTATGAAAGTAGTGAAAAACATCACTTAAATAAGGTTTATTAGTTAACCTATTTAACCCAGAATTACTGAATTAAAACTAATAAGTATTAACATCATAAACCCTAGTAAAAGAGAGGACAAAATGGGTAGATACATTGAATGTGAAGTTAACGGAGAATGTCACTCCGTTTGGAAATATAGATTTGCGAGCCAAGAATCTGAAATGTACCGCATTTTTACTGAGTTGAAAATCGGAGAATATTCTTTGCTTCAATATGTTCTCGAACAGAAGGAAAACGAGCCGAATTATAAGTATATTTCTATTTACAAATTTAAGGAATGGATGGAAATTGGTGGAGACAGACTCATTCTCAACAGAAAGGATTGTGAAAAACTAAAAATAGCCATTGAAAAACTTAAACAATCTTTGACTAACAAAGATGAATGGTATATGAGAATGCTCGAAGCCATTGTTAATTTTATCAATAAGCATAAAGAACAAGAGCGATTTATTTTTCACGGTGAACTTTAACTTTTTCCCTTTCAGGGAGATTCTTTGGAAAATCAACAAGGAGTCTCCCCATGCTCAACGGTTTTGCTGCTGAACAAAGAGTATTTGATCTTATCAATAAATCCCGTAAAATTAAAGGGTTTAAACTGCCGTCATCAGAAAAGTTGATAAAAATCGCTTCTCAGTCTAAATTAGGAAGAAAAAGAATTAAATCAGCAACCTCATATCTCCTTCAAGAATACGGTGTTGATTACAGACATCCTGAAACCAATCAATTATCTCGAATTCTTGACTGGGAGATAGTTCCGAATACAGTTATTCTTGATTATGTATTTGGCATTGATGCAGTTGTCAATGTATTAGGTTTCATCATAGCTATTGATGTTACCATCAATTCCAATGCTATCGAAAAAAAGCAACAGAAATTAAGTTGGCTCAGACCTTTATGGCAACAGGCAGGGATTGACAAAGCTTGCGTTTGTTATTTTCAAAGTACATCTCCTAATAATTTTTGGAATGCTCTCAAAACAGTTACAAAACAGGACAAAATTCTTGCCATTTCAATATAATAGAAACTTACCCCCATTTTGGGGGACTATTTCTATTTTTTTGTTATTTATTAATCTAATTAACCCATGAAAAAACTTTTAAGTGATATCATTGCAAAAGTTCAACAAACTATCATGAAACAGTATGGCCACTTTACAGAAGATAGTTATGTGATTGATAGACCAATCCCGACACCAGTTACTAGTTTAATTAGAAAATTGGGGAAGTGGTTAGTAGCATTAGATTCTTAAATTTCCTTCGGAATCATTAATTGAAAAATTAACTAGAATGTCATGGAAATTTTGAATAATTCCGTTTGCACTTGTGTTGAAGATGACTGTCGTGAGATTGATATCATTAGAGAAATTGATGATATCAAA
>NZ_JARVCN010000185.1:0-35041 GCF_038442745.1 Crocosphaera sp. Alani8 | reverse complement strand
TTTGGCCTAAGTTTTCGCAGCGAGTGACCCCTGGCTTTTTGAGAAGATACCCAAACACACTATGACAGTTAGGATAAAAAGCGGCAAACGTAGCTTTAACTTCATCAAAAATAGGCACTGTTGCTATATTGCCAATAGCTGTTAATTCTTCTGCATATTCTCTATTTCCACCGTCTTCCCAGTCATTTAAGTCCCAACTTTTCCCCAGATAACGATACCGTTGATATTGATATGTATCAGCATTATCGGGATCAACCGTTGCTAGATCGGGGGGTTGAATGAGAATATTAATCGCATCGGGTGGAGAACTATTATCCCCTGCTTCTAATTCAGGATACAAATAATCACTCTCAACGATCCAAGTTTTCTCCCCTTGATCCCCTCCTCGACGTTTAATTAACCAACGGTTGGGAACTTGGGGAAAAGTTGTCCCATTAACATCATGATCGCCGTCTGTTAGTGCGTCTGGCAAAGCCCAATGGAGATGAACCCCTGCTTTTAAGGTAAATTCCTGATTAAATAAGGGAGCAAGGGCAGTTTCGCTTAAATTATCTTGTCCTGAACCGTAGGTTTCACCTTTATAAATGTATGGTAACAAGGTGTAGTCAGCCATTGCTCGAACTGCTTGTTGTTCTTCATCGAGACACAAAGCATCAACATGAATAGGAACCAGTAAACTATTACTCATTATTTTGCGAAGAATTAGTTATATTTAGAGCAGAAAAAACGGCTTACGAGAAACAATCATAAGACGATTGTGTTCAACAAAATTATTAAATAAAGTCTTTGCTACTTTACAAAAGTAAATAAATTTTATTATTATTTATTCTGAACAGTATAATCATTAACGTTCCCAAGAAAAAAATTGGCTAGAATCAAAATAGCACTGAAAATTGACAAGAAAAATTTATGCCGAGAATTAATCCTCATACATTGCAAATGCAAATCTCTCGAATGTTTGAGCAGGGACAATCGTTTTTTTGTGAGATAAAAGTGCAAGATTGGTTAAAAGAACAAAACGAAGATCCCAACCTTTACGAGATTGCATTTCATCCTCAAGCAGTACCACCATCATCTACTTTGAAAACTAATATTAAAATAGAATTAAAACGCAAAGATGGAGAAGTGGTTGATCCTTGGTTACAAGAAGAAGTGAATCGGAGTTCCTGAAGCTGGCCAAAAGATTGGTTAAAAAGGGTCATAGGTCATTGGTTATGATTTTAAAGGGAGTACAGGATTGGGAAAAGAAGTAAATAAGGTATCAATTAATAGGGATTATTTATTGAAGCTTTGGATACACTTCAAATAAATGTCTCATTGCCCATCATCTTCCGAAAAAATCTGTACAATATAAAAAAATATGAGTAACCCATAGTACAAAAACCATCGCTAATTATTTAACCTACCTAACAGTGATCGACAATACCAGCGACAACCAAATCAAAACCCTAGCTCTAACCATAGCTCAAGCAGCCGACGATCGCAAAGCCAGCGACATTACTATACTTAAAGTCACAGAAGTCTCCTACTTAACCGATTATTTTGTGATTGTAACTGGATTTTCTCGGACTCAAGTTAAAGCAATAGCAGAAGCTATCGAAGAAAAAGTCCATCAAACTCATCAACAAGTCCCCAAGCAAGTGGAAGGAAAACAAGATGGTAACTGGATATTACAGGACTTTGGGGACGTAATAGTTCACATATTTCTGCCCGAGGAACGAGAATTTTATAATTTAGAAGCTTTCTGGGGTCACGCAGAGCGACTAGAATTTTCATCACTAGAAGTTACACAATCATCAAGATTATGAGGGAATCATCCACAAAAGTCTGTCCAGTTCCCCTAGAACAACAGCCAGTTAACGAGTACGAAGACCTAAAAGAATCCTGGTTTTTTCGGTGGGCGACTCTAGAGAATCGCTTGTTTATCCGAAAAGTAGCGATAATATGGGTAGTAGGCTGGTTAATTACCAGTCCCATAGCTGCAGCCAGTTTTTCTCCTAGCAAATCAGTCTTACCATTCGTACTTTTTAGTAATTTAGGGGCAGGGTTTATTTTGGCCTTAATTTTACTACAATTATTTTTCGGGTGGCATTATGTAAGCGATCGCTTAACAAAAGCAACCATCTTCTACGAAGAATCAGGGTGGTACGACGGACAGACCTGGCCCAAACCACCAGAAATGTTAACCCGCGATCGTCTGATTGTCTCCTACCAAATCAACCCCATCCTGGGACGTTTAAGCCGTATGGTTGGACTATTGGTCCTATTGATGGTGGGGGATAGCGTAGTTTGGCTATGTTTATAATTACCAGTTAATTTTTTTATGACCACCAGAGTAAAACGTCACGCAACACCAAAATTAGAAGTTCATCTACTGCGAGAGGGGATCGTTGAGTCTACCCATTACGTCGAGGCTGCTGTGTGTGACGATCGCGGTCGGGTTTTATCCGTAGCTGGTAACCCAGAAACCACCGCCTTTGTTCGTTCAGCGTTAAAACCCTTCCAAGCTTTAGGGGTTATCTCAACCGGTACCCTCGAACGCTACGACCTCAGCGACAAAGATTTAGCCATAATCTGTAGTTCCCACCAAGGAAAGGTTGAACAAGCAAGACAAGTGTTCAACGTACTCTGGCGCGCCGATATTGACCCTAGTGCGCTGCAATGTCCTATTCCTCAAGGGCGCAATAGTCCCCTGGAATATAACTGTTCTGGAAAACACGCGGCTATGTTAGCGGTATGTCAGCAGCGAGGGTGGCCCCTAAACACTTACTTAAAGCGATCGTCCCCTGTACAAAAGTTAATTTTAGATAAAATTGGTGAACTATTAAGTATGCCTGGGGCAGAACTTATCGGCGCACAGGACGATTGTGGTGCGCCCACATACTCGATGAAACTCTCCCAAATGGCCCATTTATACGCCCAACTATCCTCGGGACGGCATCTGGATCTGGAGCGAATTTTGCGAGCAATGATCCATTATCCTAGCCTGATAGCAGGAGTCGGAGCGTTTGATACTAATCTGATGCAGTTAACAGAAGGAACGCTAGTAAGTAAAGCAGGAGCAGAGGGTATTCAGTGTGTTGGTCGAGTGGGAGAAGGAATGGGACTATCTATCAAAGTGCTTGATGGTTCAAAACGGGCTAAATATGCTGTAGCCATTCATATTTTGAAACAAATGGGTTGGATTAGTCCCACCGTAGCAGAAACCCTGGCAGAAAGCTTTATGGTTTTGAGCAACTGTAAACGACTAGAAGTACTGGGAGAGCTAGTTATGTCTTAAAAAAATGTCAGGAGTGTAGGTTACACTCACACCAAATCAGCTTTAGAAAGTAGATAATTATCTTGAGAAGGTAGGGGGAGCAGGGGGAGAAAAAATTTTGCTCTACTATAATAAGCAGATTTATTATAACATTTATGTTTAAGCCCTCAAAAAAACTCTACCTTTTCAATTTTGCTTTAATACGAGACAGTAATATATCAACTTCTGGTAATTTTAATTGAATCGATAAGAGCAGAAAAATTGTTAATGCAGTGGCAACGGATAAGAATAATTGTAACAACTGTAAACCTAAATTATTCCCTGTATAATACTGCTCCCAACCCCAACTAACACCGTAACTACCAACACCAGCTAAAAAACTAATTCCTGTCAAAGCTGATAACGCCTTTCCCCATTCTTTTAAAGGTAAACCCCCTAAACGATTATTGAGAATGCCTAAGAAAATAACCAGAGAAACTACATTAACCCCAATAGTTGCAAAGACTAAACCAGGGGTTTGAAACGGTTTATATAACAGAAAATCTAAAAATCCATTCAGAAAAATATTAAAAATACTAACTTTAAAAGGGGTTTCTCCATCTCCTAAAGCATAAAAAACCCTAACCAAAACATCCCTAGCTAAATAGAAAAACATTCCGATTCCATAAGCCATTAAAACAGGAATAACCAGATCTGCGTCAGCCGACTTAAAAGCACCTCGTTGATAAACAACCCGAATAATAACAGGAGCTAACGCCATAAAAATAGCAGTCAAAGGTAACATAGTTAAAGCCGTCAAGAATAACCCTTGACGAATTCTTACTTTTAATTCTGGCCAATTTTCTGGTGCAGTTAAACGAGAAAAAACTGGCATAAACGGCACTAAAATCATATTAGAAATAACGCCCAAAGGAGTTAAAACAATAAAATTTGCATAACGCATAGTCGCTGCCGCATTAGCAATAAACGAAGCAAAAAAGAGGTCAGTATAAACATTAATCTGTAACATTCCCGAGGAAAGGGTAGCAGGTGCCATCACCTTCATCACATCCATTACCCCAGGGATGCGCCAATTAAAGCGTAACCGTAGCTTACCCATTCCTGCTTGCCACTGGGCCCATAGTTGCGCCAACCACTGTAAAACCCCTCCTGCAAGGGTTCCCCCTGCTAAAACCATACCCCCTAAATACCAATTTTCTGCGGTGTTAAGATTAGTTCCCAACTGCCACATTAAAGTCCAAACAACAATAATGATCGGCACACTAGAGAATAAAGGGCTAAGACTGGGTAACAGATATTGATCCGCCGCGTTGAGAGTTCCAAAACCGATACCAAGCAGTCCCGCTAATAGAGCCAAAGGTGCCATAATTTGTAATTGTTGAACGGCGATCGCTCTAACCTCTCCTTCTAACCCTGGGGCTAGGATAGATATAAAGGTATCTGCAAAGACAATTAAAACAACCGTAACCAATAATAGAATTGAACTGACTAGGGTAGTTACGGTTTCTACTAACGGGGCTGCTTCTGACTTGTTTCGCTTGGCTAAAACGCTAATTAAGGCACTATGAAAAGGCCCGTTGATGCCTCCTAGTAAAATCAATAAAAAACCAGGGATAACGTAGGCATAAGCGTAAGCATTGACCACTGGGCCGACCCCAAAGGCAGCTGCGATGGACTGTTCGCGCACCAACCCAAATAATTTACTGATTAGGGTAGCTACAGCTACAAGACCGGCGATGCTCACTAAGGAACGGGACTTTTTTGGGTTAATAGACACAGCACTCCTGATGACAAATTGTCATTCATTATTCAAGATTCCGTGACTTGAGACAAGAGGTTTTAGAGGGGATTTTCTTCTAGGACGGCAATATCTGTGTTGCCACCATTGCCGTTCCCGTTATTGTTTGTCTCTGGGATGTTCACCGTTGGTGCTACTAAATCTTCTACCCCGTTAACCACTGCCCCTAAAACAGGAACCTCTGCATCAGATAGTTGGTCGATAGCCTCGTTTAACAAACTAGAACGGGTAATTCCGGGTCTAGTGACCAACACTAAACCATCCGTTAATGGTTCTAACAAGAGAGCGTCGTTACAACGAGATAGAGATGGAGTGTCGATAATCACCATATCGTAGCGTCCCCTGGCATCTTTTAAGAGTAATCGTAACTCGCTCGATTCGATAATGGCTGCTGCCTGACGCTGAGGGCCAGGACTGGGTAAAATGTACAAATTAGCCACTGCAGGGACTAACATCACTGCATCAGTACGATTATCGTAGAAACGTAAAGGCTCTAAATTACTGTTGGGATCGGGTTCAACCTCTAACCATTGGGCCTTAGAAGGCGCTCTTAAGTCTCCTTCTACAAGGAGAGTTCGTTTCCCTGCTTGTGCTGATGCAATGGCTAAATTATAAGCAGTTGCACTTTTTCCCTCTTCGTTGGTAACGCTGGTAACCATCACCACCTTGGATGCGTCTGATCCTAGACGACGAAGGTTACTACGAACCCGCTCGTAGAAACTAAGATCCCCCACATCCCCCTCCAATAAAACAGGACTGAGATCCTCTTTGTACAGGGAACTGTAAATAAAGGGTAGCTGACCCAAAAGGGGAACTTCGCGATCCGTTAGAGAATCTCGTAATTCTTGGGGGGTATGTAAGCGATCGTCAATCAATGCAAGCAATAGAATGACGCCTAAACCGGCAATCAGACCAATAGCACCCCCAGCAGCAATAATTAGGATCTCATTTTTCTCTTCCGGTGGTCGTTGTCGGGTGGGTCGATAATTGGCAGGAAGAGCGATGGATAGACTACCCACCGTTTCTGCTTCGGCTGCTTGGGCATCAACTAATGCTGTGAGGATGTTTTGATAGACAATTCGTTGAAATTCAACCTCTTGAACCAGTTTTGCTTGTCGTAGCTGTTTGTCTGGAAACTTCTCGTATTGCTCTCGCAATTTCCTTTCTGTTTCAGTTACAGAATTTAGTTGCTGTAACAGTCCGGCCTTTCTGGTTTCTAAGGCCAATAATTGATTGGCTAACTGTTGTCTACTGGGATCAAGACTACTATCTTGACGAATTTGAGTGAGGGGAACTGGCGCTAAATTCTGCGCCCCAATTAATTCTTGGGCCCTTTGTTGAAAAAGGGTTTCGCTAACTTGTTTTTCTTTAACCAGGTTTTCAATGGTGGGGTGTTCTGGTCGTAAATCTAATTTTAATCGCTCGAGTTGTTGCTCAATTTGCAGAATTTGCGCCCGTAAGTTGGCTAAAATCGGGTCTGCACTCAAAGCAACAGAAGAATAAGCCTGTTCTGGTGTCAATCCTAATTGATTGATCAAACTAGTAATACGACCATCAATTTCTTGTAAAGCCAGCCCCAATTCTCTTTGTCTCTGCTGACTACTGGTGATTCCACTAAAAAGACTGCCATCTTGAATGGCTAGTAAATCAGATCCTTGCTGGGAAACGTAACGATAAAATCTATTTTCTGCGGCGGTTAGATCTTGTTGGACTTGAGCGAGTCTTTTACTCAGAGCATCGATACGACCCCTCAATTCTGAGGTGTTTAACCAACGGCTATTATCTACCATCTCCTCCATAAAGGCTTCTAATATTAATGTGGCGCGAGTTGGAGATTCTCTATCGGTATATTGCAGTCTAATCGCTGAGGAGGGGGATGGGTTTTGTTCGTCTCCTCCCTGTCCAGGTATCTCTATAACCAAGCCTATATCTTGTATTCGGCGCATTTCCTCATTGGATAGCTGTAGTCTATCCATCACATTTTGCATAACCCGTCCAGATAAGAGAGTTCCTTTGTTTAAGGATATTCCACGCCCTTGGGCCTGAAGTTCATTACCGGTGGTAGTAAACGCTGGAGGTGGTTCCGTAAAAGTCAATTGTCCAAACGCAGTGAAGGTTTCTGCTGGTGGTGGTGGGGGGGGTTGTAGGGCTATCAACCCCGATACTCCCACACCAGCTACCATAGTTAAGAATCCTAACCAGTAGTTTTGTTGGAAAGAAATAGTAAATCGTTTAACAATTGGGGGAGCCATAATTGTATTAGAACTTTAAATATAGATGCTACTATTGTAAAGAGTTTTAGTTTCTTATGATAGCGATCATTATATAGTTTGCAAGTCATGTTGCTTGTAAAATTAGAGATGGAAGACAGTTTAACGAGCATTGCGCAACACTTTCCAGTTTGTTAAGATTCCTACATTCTGTTTGTAGTATTATCCTCAAAAATTATTCATTGGGTCAAAAGCAAGGTTCAAGATGTATATTGTTGCTGAATTTTTGTTCCAAATATTGTTCTCGGCAACATATTTAATAAACTTCAACCGTCTTAGTTAGCTCGTGATTCTAGGAATTATCCGATGAAATTAAGCCATAGTTTTGCTCTAGTATGTTCGATTTGTTTATTGTTATTAATTTCTGTGGACTCTGCTTCTGCCTTTTGCGGTTTCTATGTGGCAAAAGCTGATAGCAAACTCTACAATCAAGCTTCTCAAGTGGTGATTGCTAGGGATGGAAAACGCACAGTTTTAACCATGGCTAATGATTACCAAGGAGATGTTAATAATTTTGCGATGGTAGTTCCCGTTCCTGTCATTTTAAAAGAGGAACAAGTCAATGTGGGGGAATCAGAAATTATCGAAAGATTGGATGCTTTTAGTGCGCCAAGATTAGTAGAATATTTTGATGAAGATCCCTGTAATCGTTCCTTCGCAGAAGATGAATCTTTAAGGGCTCCCACTGCTCCTCAAGCTACCTCGGAAATGAGGTCAGATCGTAGTAATACTCTGGGGATAACGGTTGAAGAAGAGTTTACAGTAGGAGAATATGATATCGTTATTTTGAGTGCAAAAGAATCCGATGGCTTAGAAATTTGGTTACGGGAAAATGGTTATCAAATTCCCAACGGAGCCAGTAAAATTTTAAGACCTTATATTCAGCAAAATCTCAAGTTTTTTGTAGCCAAAGTAAATTTAATCGAATACGAAAATACAGGTTTTAAATCTCTTCGTCCCTTGATGATGGCTTACGAATCGCCTAAATTTATGTTACCTATTCGTTTAGGAATGTTGAATGCTCAAGGAGAACAGGATTTAATTGTTTACTTATTGTCTCCTAAAGGACAAGTGGAGTTAACCAATTACCGTACAGTTAAAATTCCATCTAATTTAGAAATACCTGAGTTTATTCAACAAGAATTTGCCCCGTTTTATAAAGCTATGTTTAATAGAAGCTATGAACAAAACGATAAGAAAGTAGCTTTTATTGAATATGCTTGGAATATGGCCAATTGTGATCCTTGTTCAGCACAACCTTTAAACCGCGAAGAGTTAAGAAAAGCAGGGTTTTTTTGGTTAAATAATAACCGTTTTAATAATGTATTTATTACCCGTCTTCATGTACGCTATCAGAGGAATACCTTTCCTGAAGATTTGAAGTTCCAAGAAACAGCTAATAATCAATTATTTCAGGGAAGATATATAATTCGTCGTCCTTTTAGAGAAAAACGCAATTGTGATGCGGTCAAAAACTATTATCAATCTGTTCGAGAAAGACAAGATAAAGAAGCTATTAATCTGTCCCGTTTAACGGGATGGAATATTTATGATATCCGTAAAAAAATTGATTTTATTGACTTTGAGGATGTTCCTTGGTGGCGACAAATTTTTGGCTCTTAGATCAGTGCTTCGCAGTCAACAGTGTTAACTGATAACTGATAACTGATAACTGATAACAAAGATACCTAATCAATCATTTCTGATTACTATGTGATAACTTTACCTTAACATCCGTTATATTGAAAAGCGTTATCCCAAACATAATCTAGAATCATTTTTGATTCTTCTAGGGATAGAATATTTATGTTTCCTTGCTGATCGTAAGATAGTAAAGGAACTTCTTTGATATCATTTTCATTGTTATCTTCGTAAACAATTTTACCCCTAAGTTTTGCTAAATTATTTAACGGTCCATGAATATCAAAATCTATATCAACACCTAGCTTTTCTCTCATCCACTGTTCAATTTTTTGATCTAATAATTCAGGAGTTAATTTCTGTTCACTGGTTAAAATATGATAATAAACTAAGATGATTTCTTTGCATTCTTCTTCTTCTGCAATATCTACTAATGCTTGAAATACGCTAGAATTATTAGCTAGATTCTTGAAAAATAAAGTATCGCTAACTTCTTTCTGAAATTTAATTTCTTTGCTTTTATATTTAGTATATTGTTTTAAAGCAAATCCTCCTAATGTCATACTTAAAGATAAAGTCGCTACTAAAATAGGCATAAGATCACGAACTTTCTCTTTATCAACCTCAATAGACTGTACAACAGAATCTGCTCTAACTAAGAGTAAAATAGCTACAACAATTAGTAAAATATTAGGAATTGCTCGCAATATTAACGGGATACTTGCACCAATCGCAGGAACTCCAAATAGCAATTTATCTTTCCATGTCATGCTAGTTTGAATATTAGGAAAAAGAAGATCAAGATCAAGTTTTGGTATATTTTTATAGAAATAAAGATACATCTTTCCTGGTATAAAATTTAGGTCTTGATATTGTTTATTTTTCTGAGATTTTGCCTCAAAATATCCTTTCCCTTTAAATTTAATTAATAGGACTACTCTTTCTAAAATATCGATAATTCTTTTTTGTTTAAAAAAACCAAATTTTTTAACAGTAATTTGTTGATTAATATCTCCACGATAAAAACAGTATAATTTGTCAAAATCATCAAAATTCACGTCAGTTTGAAGATTAATAAGAGATTTCTCTTCTAAAGATTTTTGGATTATATCATCAGAAAGTTGAATATAGTTTGCTCTCTTTAAAACATATTTAAACCCTTTTAACACTTTAGCTTCCATTTTTTCATATTCTTGTAAGCTAGGTTCTTGCAATGTTTTAACATCAGAATTAGGATTAAAAACTGTATAGTTATCCTTGATACTTTCTAAGGTATTATGAAACCTGAAATGAAAAAAAGCAGTTAGGATATCACAAAACTCTTTGAATAACTGAACATCTTTAGCTTTAAGTTTTCCCTCTTCAAGACAGAGATTAACTATATCTGTACGACGGAAAGGAATATATGATTCTCGAATGTTGGACATGAAATCTTAAAAATAAAATGGGTAATTATTGATTATCTATAGATAGTACATCTTGAGCAGAAAGTCCATCACCCTGATAGCCAAAATACCATAAACTAGCAGCAGCTTCGGCTAAAGTAACCCCTTTTTTGGGTTGAAAAAGTGTGGTATATCCTAAGATACGTCTAACATTAGATTGCTCACCGTTTTGAAAGTCAGCGTATAATGCCTGTATAGCTTTTGTATCTATATTAGTTGTATCTTGAAACCCCCAGGTTTCTTTTATACTATCAATAGAGGCTTTTGGTAATCCTTTTCCTGTATCTAAAGGAACTTTCCAAGTAACTAAATCTTCCCTAGTTAAAGGGTTATCAGGACGAAATAGAGACGCACTACTATTTCCTGTTAAACTAGAAGGGATAATACCAGCTTCAGCTAATCCTTGAATGAGGGGAAAGTCGGGGTGATTATTTGGAACATCGGAGAAAGCCGGTTGAGAGGTTTCAACTCCTAATCTAATTTGTTTTTCTGGGGTACTTTCATGAAATTTATTGTAGGTTTCTATCAACCATCTTGCATAGGTTCGACGGTTAATAATACTGTTTCCATTAATAACTTTATTTTCGGTATCATCAATGTTTATTGTACCTAAATTACGAACATCTTTAAAATAGGATGTTAAGGGTTGAGGAATATCATTTAGGTCTATACTACCATCCTTTTTGGTTTGAGAAGATGTTAAGGTTGTTTCTTGTGTGGATGAGATTGAAGGGTTTAAACCTCGATAGTTAATAGCATAATCGGTGTTACCATTGTTAGAAGAAAGAAAAGATACTTTAACTTCTAAGCCTTCTTTTTGGGCTATCAATGTATTATCTTCAGGATTGAAAGGTTGAGTTATTTCCCAGTTATTCTTTTTAAATTGTTGTTGATAGAAATCACTAATCTGTTTAACAGAGTCAGAAGAAGACCAGCGGACTAACCCTTGTTGTTGGTTTAATGTGTCTGAAATTTCTTGTAATTCAGAATTAGAATATTGAGGAATTATTGCAGGAAAATCTCGGGGTATTTCTAAAGCAGATTGGTCACTTTTTTCTTGTTCTTCAGACAATTCTGGATTAGGAGAGAAGCGATTTTCTAACCCATCAATGTTACTACAAGCGGTAAAAAATGGTAACAATAAACCAAGAATAAGATAACGATACATAGTATTTTTTCCTAAAATAATATCAATCAAACTTGAGCAAGAGGTGGTAAAAATCAATTTGGTTTATTATTTTGAGGTTCTAAAGCTGCTTTAGGATAAACAATTCTTTGATGATGGAATTGTTGCCATACTTTCACAAAAACTTCAGCAATAATTGGCAATTCTTCGTATTTAATGCCACTATCTTTTAATTGATTATCTCGCCAACGGGCCTTAAAAATCTTTTGAATCATCGCTAAAGCAGTTTCTGGAGTCGCCTCTTTTAGAGAACGTAAAGCCGCCTCACAACCGTCTGCTAACATAACAATTCCCGTTTCTCGGGACTGAGGAACCGGCCCCGCATAGCGAAAATACTCTTCAGCAATCATCTCTGTTTGGTTGCGTTCTGCGTCTTGCTTTGCTTGATAATAAAAATAGGATATCAATAAAGTTCCTTGATGTTCAGGAATAAAATCACGAATTACCCGAGGCAAACCGTATTTATTAGCCATAACTAATCCTTCAGAAACGTGCTTTTTAATAATTTCTACGCTCACCCAAGGGTCATTGATCAAATCGTGTTTGTTGGGGTTGCCCATTTGATTCTCAATAAACCCCATCGGATCGTGCATTTTCCCGATGTCGTGGTACAAAGTACCGGCACGAATCAACTCTACGTTGCAGTGTAACTCTCGGGCGGCTGCTTCGGCTAAACAAGCTACAAATAAGGTATGTTGAAAGGTTCCGGGGGTTTCCGTTGCCAACCGTTTCAGTAAAGCGCAGTTGGGGTTCGCCAACTCCACCAGACGAATGGGGGTGACTAAATCGAACAATCGCTCCAAATAGGGAGAAATTCCTAAAGCCATCACACTCCAAGCAATACCAGATAACCCATAAATGATTGCTTCAGGTAGGACAACAGACCAAATGGTACCGGCTACTGGAGCAACGATGAGATAACCGATAAAATAAAGACTTCCTTGTAACAGTCCCACTGCACCCCCCAAGCAAGCCAATTCATCCCGCGATCGCAATTTCCAGGCAATGGAAGCTGCTAACAGTCCTCCTGCGGTTCCAGCTAAGATATAACTCCAGTTGATGGTTGGGGCAGCAAAGGCTGATAAACCGCTCAATAACAGCACTTGTGTCACCGCTAAAGTGGGACCGTAGAAACTGCTGGTAAGAAGTCCTACAGCCGGCAAATTCGTATAACCTAGATGAAAAATACCCAAGATAGGGGTACTCAGACTCAACAGACAAAGAAGGATATGATCTCGGCGACGCATGGGACGATGAACTTGGTTAGTCACCACGCAAAAAACAGTAACAGTTCCCATGACAACTGCAGCAGAAATCCCTAAACCCACCCAATTAATGCCACGACGACTCAGCTGAAAGCCATCCAAAACCACAAATATTTCTTGGGTAATTTCTTCTCCTGCTTCGACGATAACATCTCCTGCTTTGACTTCTACGATAGCCGGTTTCATTGCTTGGGCTGCTTGTTCGGCCCTTTGTTTGGTGGCATCCTTATCCACAGTCAAATTGTGTTGATTTTGTAAAATCTTCGTTAACAATTGGTTAATGGTGGTTTTAGGGACAGATGGGGGTGCCGCTTGGAGTTGGTTTGTAATAACTGCACTAAGCAAATAGTCTGGCATTCCTGCGGGAAGTCCTTGGGATAAGATGCGACTCAAGGTTGTCCTCATGGTTGTCCGCGTGGTTTGCCAACTACTTTCATCGAGATTGAGCAATTTTTCCCATGATTCGGGGGTCAGATTTGAGGTTTTGGTGTTGAATACCTCTCTCCTGACTCCAGAGTAACTTTGACGGGATTGTTGAATTTTTTGTAAAAGCTCTTTTAGGGTTGCAGGGGATGTTTTGTTTCCGTATATTTTTAACCAATCAACAGCCTTAACTGTTATAGGTTGCAGGTTAGGAGTCGGTTCCCATTCTTTATCCACCGAAGCTAACTTAATGGTTTGCCAAGTTTTTTCATCTACGCTGCGCAAATATTGTTGAATTGCGGTGGGGATTAAACCCCCATTGACAAATGGAAAAACCCCCACCTGTTCCCGAAATTGATTGATTTCGGCAATGGTTTCCATTAAATCTATTTGAAGTTCGCTGCTTAATTTAGGGTCTGTTTGTAGGATAGGAATAATGCCTGTGCGAACTTCTTTTCGCTTTTCTTCGGTGGTTTTTTCGTCTATGAATTCGTTGTCTTTGGGTGCTACTACTTTTACGGGGGAAACCGTTCCTACCGATAGCTGAGGTTGGTTGTAGAAACGATAACCGATGACACTAGTTAAGGAGATAACTGTCAGTCCCCACATTAATGGTGGGTGGAGTGTACGAATGGATTTTGACTTGTGTAATCTATTCAACCAGTCGTATTTATGAAGGGGTTGAGGAGGATTTTTTTTGGCTAAATTTTCCCCTTTTTGTGCAGGGAAAGGACGACTTTTAAAATGCTTTTGTCGTAATTTTTCTATACTTTGTTTTAACCGTTGCAGCCTTTTCATATCGTGTGAGGTTAATGTAAAAATATCGAACGAGATTTCTGAGATAGACTTGTTTCTTTTTTTTGACAGTCCGTTGTGATTTTAATTGATTTAATCACTTAGTCTGGGGAGACTACTGGGGGGAAATCACGTCTGGTAAAGGTTTTTTTAAACGGTATAACCACACTAGACCTAAAATCCCTATACTAATCATAACTAAACTGATGACCTGTGCCACCCTCAAGGGTCCGAGCATTAGACTGTCGGTCCTCAATCCCTCTATCCAAATTCTGCCACAACTATAAGCAATCAAATAAACTAAAGATAGGGTTCCCAAATAGAGACGGTTAGAGTGCTTTAGTCCCCAAAAAAATAAGGATAATAGAAGGGTAAAAACTAAAATGTTCCAAAGGGACTCATAAAGAAAAGTGGGATGAAAGTATTCAGATGTAAGATAGGCTATTGGGCGGTTATTGACAGGAATATAGAGCTTCCAAGGTAAATTCGTGGGTGAACCGAAAGCTTCGGAGTTGAAAAAGTTTCCCCATCTACCAATAGCTTGTCCTAGAGCTAGGGAGGGAACCACTAAATCAGCTAGTAACCACACCGATACCTTATTTAAACTAGCAAAAACTATGGTGGCTAAGATTCCCCCAATAATCGCCCCGTGGATAGCTATACCTCCTTTCCAGATAGCAACGATGTCTTGGGGACGCTGAGAGTATTCTTGCCATTGAAACAGTACATAGTACAGTCTGGCGCAGGGAATTGCCCCAATGACTAACCATATGGCTAAATCTCCAACGAGATCAGGATTAACTCGACGGCGTTTGGCTAACCATTGGGAGAGGGTAACTCCAATCAATACCGCACTGGCAATCAAAAAACCGTACCAACGAATGACTAAAGGCCCTGCTTCTAGTAGCATAGGACCTGGAGATTGAAATTGAAATCCTAACAGCATAAGCGATTGCTATTATTCCTGTAGCATCTAAGTTTATCTATCGTGTCTATTCACTTTAGCAAAGCGGGTGGGGGGAATCGAACCCCCATCATTAGCTTGGAAGGCTAAGGTTTTACCACTAAACTACACCCGCAAACTTTTCTATTTTTTCACTTTTACTATATTAACATAGTAAAGAGCTATTGGCAAGTCTTGATTGTTAATCTAGCGAGTAGCTGACTGGGTTAATAGGTGTTTCATTAACACTGGCCAAGCAAAAAAGTTTTGTAAGACCATCTCCATGCGACCTGACCAAGATTCTTCGCTGTGTTGACCTATGGGGTCTTCAAAAATAAACAAATTTTCACCGTAGCGATAACCAAACTTATTAATTAATAAATCTCGCATTTCTCTACCTCTTACAGTGGCTCTAGCTTCAATATAAGAGTTGTGATAACCTCCCTCTCGAATCAATCCCCAATCTAAATAAACTCTGGGTTGTAATTGAGGATTTCCTAATGTGGTTTCAGCCACAGATAGCAAGGCTGAATACTCCAGTGATCCTAATAAATCCCTCGATAAATCTAGAAAACAAGAATCGATAATTGAATCCAAACCTACCCAAAACGAAGGAGAAAGTGCAGCAATACAACCAAATTTATTAGGGTGTTTAACCGCGGTATAAAATGCAGCTAAACCTCCATGAGATGCTCCTAAAACCATAGAATTTTGTGGGGTATG
This sequence comes from Crocosphaera sp. Alani8, assembly GCF_038442745.1. NCBI lineage: Bacteria > Bacillati > Cyanobacteriota > Cyanophyceae > Chroococcales > Aphanothecaceae > Crocosphaera > Crocosphaera sp. Alani8. Next base: position 19,293 of record NZ_JARVCN010000185.1, on the reverse strand, counting down.
TAGAGTTCGATAATTATCGTCAATAAAGTCTTTTATTTCTAAGGCTACGTAATCTGAATACGTCTCCAATCCCCCCCAATTTCCATCTTTCATTGGGGCATGAGTATACTCATAATCACGGTCAACAGGACAGATAGCCACCACAATTACTCGACATATTTGGTTGGTTACATATAATCTGCTTAAAACATCCCCTACATTCCAGCTTTTACAATAGTTTCCTCCCGAAAAAAAGGCGGTATCTCCATCATTCATGTATATGACAGGATAATATTCATTGCTGTATTCATAATCTCTTGGTAGGAAAACATGGATAGTTCTTGTTTTACCATCTATATTATTTACTTCAAAGTTATTGTAAGTGTGAAAGTAACCTGCCCAATGTCCTTGATCATGAAACCAACCATTTTGTCCGCCTATCGTGAAGGGTTCAGCCATTATATTTGTAAATTAAAGCTTTGCTTCTCAACTTTTTTTAAACTGTAATTTTAGTTTTTCGATTCGATCTTAACTCTAATTTCTTCAACTCTTTTACGGTTTAAACCTAGATCAGATTTTCCTAGACGAGATGCAGAGCGAACATGAATTACATTTTCAGTGTTATCGAGGTAAAATTCTACGTCATCCACATATCCCATTAAAGGGGTTTTAAATTCAGCATAGAGATAATCATTGGTTTCTTCAATAATGGTGGTTCTTTCCATGCTTTCAACAACTTTTTTTAACTCAGCTATAGATATCATGGGAAGGGGAGCAATTTTTGATTGTGCATCAGAACTTTGACTATTGACGCAGTTGGGAGTTCCTGGACAAGCACCTAATTTACCATTTTTAACGCCTAAATTATTGGGTCTAGTTCCTGAAAAATTAAACATAGTTTTCTTCCTTATTTTGAGTTTTTCGCTGTTAATATTTTGGGAATTTTTTGACATTATTAAGTTATCGATGATCACAAATCCGTCATTTTCTGAGAATGACAAGGAATATAGACACCGTAATAACACTGTATTAGTTTATCAAATTACTGGCCTAGAGGATAGTCTATTGTTCAATAATGGACAATGAACAATGGATAATGAATAATGATTAGAAAGAATTAGGAATATTTACAGATAAAATTCAAGGTTTCAATTAGCTTTTAAATTAATCATTAATAGATATTTTTTGACAAAAATTTTTATGCTCAAGTGTATCTATTCCTTGTTTTAACACTTCTAAAACTTTAACTAAGTCTCCGTTTAGTAAAGCGGTTAATTCTAGCCATAAACCAGGGTATATTTCACTTTTAATAATTCCATTTTCATCTGCTTGTAGTTTAATATATTTTTCGTTTTTTAATCTAAACCAGTCAATTTCATTATCATCTACTCGCCATACTAAATATTCTTGAACTTGATTACGACGGTAAGCTTTTAATTTATCATGTAAGTCAATAGAGACGGTACTTGCTGCAATTTCTACTATTAATTCTGGCGCACCTTCTACATATCCATCTTCACTAACTATTGATTGTCCACCTTTTTCTATCCTTAATAAAGCATCTGGTTGCGGTTCATTTTCTGGATCTAATCTAACTGTACAATTATCTCCTATTTGAACACCCTGAGTATAAGCTTCATAAGTTCCTAACCAAGTCATAATACGACCATGAGGATTACCGTGTTTATTAATTCTTAAAGGAGATCCCATATATACAATACCTTCTATTAATTCTGCTTTTTTAACATGAGTCATCTGTTGATAACGGGTTTCAAACTCTAAACGAGTTAAGCGATCGCCGTTTTCTAACAAGGGAATTTTTATGGTAGATTTTGTGATACTTTGTGTCATGATTTTTGTCCTAAACTTTGTTTATACTATTGATAAATAATCTATAGCAGTTCCCATACTTGTGAGGTACAGAAGTTATCTCTTTGAGGCAGAAGGCAGGGGGCAGGAGGCAGAAGTTAGGTGTACCTCATGAGTCCGAGAAACGCTATATTACAGACTTATTTGTTTAATCTACTTTTTGCAAATTGATTCCCTATTTTCCTTTTGTGTGTCTGATAAGTTTAATTTCGCCTCCATATCTTTATTATATGTTGCTGACCAGAAACTGGGTTGTTGTTTGATTTCGTCTATATTAATATTTTTAGCATCTGTTAAGTTGGTACAATATAAATTTGTCCCTCCAAATACTGTATCTTGAAGATTAGCATTAGTTAAATCAGCATTAGTTAAATTAGCTTTCATAAGTTTTGCACCAGTTAAATTAGCATAAGTTAAATTAGCTACTTGACAGTCTTTCGGGTTATCGCAACCTTTTTTTTCGTCTATAAATTGTGAAAGATTAGCATTAGTTAAATTAACACCTCTAAGATCAGCATCAGTAAAATTAGTTACTGGGCAAATATTAAGTTTAATCCAAGGGAATATAACCCCCAAAGAAAGTTTAACACGCAAAATTTTAATACAACCTTCTCCCTCGAATCTTTCAAGATCAGCATCAGTAAAATTAGCTTTCATAAGTTCTGCATTAGTAAAATTAGTTCCTCTCAAACCACTCTTACTAAAGTTTGCACCCCTAAGTTTTGAGCGAGTAAAGTTAGCTCTATTAAGATAGGAGTTATGCAGTTTAATATGTTTAAGAAATACGCCACTCATATCAATATTATTAAAATAATATCTGTTCGTACTTAGATTACAATAAGGGTATGTATCTAAATTGGCCTTCTCTGATTCAATTAATATGTTTCCTTGTTGTACTTTATCTTTATAAGTTTTACATATTCCTTCTTGTCCAATAGATTCATGACCTGTTGCTTTAGTATGATTAATTAAATCTGATTCATATAGATAAATAAGGACAACTCTTCTACTATCGCTATTTAAGTTTCTCGTATATGCTCTAGTGAGATAATCAATCTCTTTTATCTGTTCTAACTTAAATGCAAAGCTTGGTCTATCATCTATCAATTCGGTTTTTTTTTCTTCCTCTTCTCCTATAATAATTTCATTCAATTTATCGAGATAATTATTTAATTGTTTGGTTTCTTCAACTTTTTCGGTATGTACATTAACTCTCCAACTAACCAACAAAGTTAATACAGAGATTATTAGGGTTATTATGGGTATTATACCGATGTTTGTTGAGCTATCTTTTGAGCTTTTAAAATTAACGATAATTTCTATATCATTTGCCATGACATCTTAATAAGTTTAGTTGCTGCAAATTGAATCTCAAACCTATCCTCCTTTGATTGACATAATATAACAAGATATAGAGGGAAAAAGAACCATGATTAATTATATTTATCTTTCTTCAAAAATAAATATCTTTCTTAATAACTTTATCGCTGTCTTAACTTTCTCAAATTAAAGCAACTCTTTACAAAAAGTTACGTCACAGCTATAGTGTCTCTACTTGACTTCTTTTTTCCTAAGAGTCAATGCTGTTCATAGGATGTAACTATGAAAATCTTAATTACTGGTGCATCTGGGTTTCTGGGGACTAACTTATGTTCTCAACTGGAAACCCAAGGTCATGATTTAATCAAATTAAACTCTAAAAACTGCGATCTGACAAAACCAGACTCGTTATTAAATTTTAATAATGTTAGTTACGATCAAATCTATCATTTAGCGGCTTGGACTCAAGCAGGGGACTTTTGTTTGTACCATCCAGGGGAACAATGGATAATCAATCAACAGATGAATACCCATGTGTTGACTTGGTGGCAAAAACATCAACCCCAGGCTAAATTTATTTGTATGGGAACAAGTTGTGCCTATGATCCCGACTTAGCTTTAGTGGAAGAGAATTATCTAACAGGGATGCCTATTAGTAGCCTATTTACTTATGCGATGACGAAAAGAATGCTCTATGCAGGACTTTTGGCTTTAAATAAGCAATATGGTCTCAAGTATCTTTGTTTAGTTCCTTCGACCCTTTACGGCACAGGATATCATACCGATGGTCGTCAGATGCACTTCATCTTCGATCTCATCCGTAAGATTATTCGCGGTAAACTGTACGATGAACCCGTTATCCTATGGGGGGATGGCTACCAGTCACGGGAGCTTGTCTTTGTAGAAGATTTTGCTAAAATTGCGATGGAATTAGCCCAAAACGTTGATAATGACCTCATTAACATCGGTGCAGGGGAAGAATTTACCATTCGTCACTTTGCTAAACTGATTTGCGAGGGAGTGGGATACGACTTCAATAACATTCAGTTTGACACCTCCCGTTATGTGGGAGCTAAGTCTAAATGCTTAGCTGTGGACAAACTTAAGCAATCTTTACCCAATTTTGGCTTAACTCCATTAGAATTAGGATTAACGAAAACAATCGAGTGGTTTTGGCAGGAGCAAGAAAAACTTGTCCCTGCTCATTAACTAATATGTGAGGATGGAACGGTGAATTATTGGATTCAACATAGGCTAAAATGCCTGGAAGAAGCGTTTAACCCTAAATACTGTCGCTCTTTGGAGCATACCATTGGTGTTGTTGCCAGACAGTTCAAAGCGGGGAATAAACTGTTAATCTGTGGAAATGGCGGCTCTGCGGCCGATGCACAACACATTGCGGCAGAGTTTGTAGGAAGGTTTCAACTGCATCGTAAAGGGTTACCTGCGATCGCTTTAGGAACTAACCCGGCTACACTAACAGCATGGTCGAACGATTACGAGTTTGAGACTGTTTTTGCGCGTCAAGTAGAAGCATTTGCCCAACCAGGAGATATTCTCTGGGGTATTTCCACTTCTGGGAAGTCTGCTAATGTCATCCGTGCGATGGAAATGGCTAAAGAGTTAGGCCTAATCACCATCGGTATGTCAGGTAACAGTGGAGGACAATTAAAGGATCTCACAGATTATCCCTTATTTGTTTCAGAATATCACACTCCTTATATTCAAGAAATCCATCTAATCTCTTATCATCGTATTTGTGAAGAGGTGGAAGCTCAGTTATTTGCTAAAGCTAGTTTAGAAGCACAAATCGCTGTCTAATAATAGTAACTATGACAACAACTCTTACCCCTTATACGCAACTCCAAAAGGCTCTATTTTTGGATAGAGATGGGGTTGTTATTAAGTATGTTCCTTATCTAAGTAAAGTGGAACAAGTTGAGCTTCCTCTGGGTGCAGGGGAAGCTTTAAGGCGATGGCAAAATGCTGGTTATTTATTAATTTTAATTACTAACCAAGCAGGGGTAGGAAGGGGTTACTATACTTTAGAGGATGTGGAAAAAGTACACGATTATATTGTTGATGAATACGAAAAATTTGGGGTAAAATTTGCTGATATTTTTTTATGTCCCCATCATCCTCAAGATAAATGTTTGTGTCGTAAACCTGCTCCTAAAATGTTGATCGATGCTTCCAAAAAGCATGGTGTTTCTTTGTCTCAATCTTTTTTTGTAGGGGATGCACCCAGTGATATACAGTGTGCTATTAATGCCGAGTGTCAACCGGTTTTAGTCTTAACTGGAAGGGGAGAGGAAACCTTGCAGAATATTGAGCAATATACACGTAAAGTCGAAATTTTTAAAAGTTTACAAGATACAGTAAAGTTAATTAGATAGTTAACTATGAGTAAAGATGAGGAAAAGAAGCTATCGCCTACATTTGTATCATTAATTCCTAATTTAATGGAAGGCGAAGGACATATTATTCCTTATCACAAAGCTGTTAATAAAGCGGTAGATAGTTTGGGGTGGAAACATAAGATTGTTGTTCCTATTGATAGTAATGTTGATAATTTACCCAGTGGTTGGGATGAAGGTTTAAGTAATAATAGTTTAGAAAAAGAAGGTAATTTATTAAAAAAGATTTTTAGGTTAAATGAAAGTGTAAAGTTAGGAAAAACTATTGCCAACTATCTAAACTATCACGTTGTCAATAATTCACAAGATTCTATTATTTTTTTAGAAAGATTTATTCATTTACAGTTATTTGCTTTGTATCTAGCATTATTTTTGGTTCCTACTGATAATTTATCCATTTGGTTATTGTATAGACTGAATACCCATAAAGACAATACCCGTTCGATTTATAAGTTACTTAATTTTTTGATAAAAAAGAAGATAAAACCAGGAAGATTCAAACTTTTGACCGATAGCGATCGCTTAAGTAAATCTTTATCCAGCTACTTTGAAACACCTGTAACAGTGATGCCTATTCCTCATACGGATATAAGTAATGTTAGCACAGAATACCAAGATAAATCGAAAATTGTTTGTTGGTGGCCAGGTTCCCCTAGAGAAGAAAAGGGATGGAGTATTATCAAAAAAATAGCCCATTACTCAGGAGAAAATACTAAGAATATTCGTTTAGTTTGTGCAGAAACCTCTGAAGTAAAAGCAGTTACTAATGGGGTAAAATTGACCTTAGTTGGCAACTATTTAAACAGAGAAGAATATTACAGTTGGTTAGGAGTAAGTCAGGTAATTTTATTACCTTATAATTATCCTGCGTATGAAGGAAGAACATCAGGAATATTTACCGAGTCCATCATGGCAGGAAAAATACCATTAGTTACAGAAAAAACGTGGATGGCAGCTGAATTACTAAAACATAATTTGGTAGAATTAATTATTAACTGGGAAAATTATCAAGATGTTTTTGATATCATCAAAAAAGTTATTCAAAGTGACACAACACAAGATAAAATAAGACGAATGCAATATAGTTATCGACAATTTCATAATATTGATAACTATGGTTGCGTTATGAATAAAATTTACCGAGAAACCATACTTTAAAATTATGTTTAAAGTTTGTATCGATGCTACTCCCATAAGGGGAAAGTTAACAGGTATTGGAGTTTACACATTAAACCTTATTAACGCACTATATCAACTGCAAGAAACAGAAGACTTTAGCTTAGATATATATTTTCATCCTTCTGTTAAAAATTGGCTAAAACGGAACTTATCCACACCACAACCATTGAGTCAGTATTCTCAAGTTTCTTGTGTACCCATTCCTGTTAGTCTAGCAAATATTTTTGCTAAATATTCCCCCTTTATATTACCCTTTTTTGAAAAATATTTAGAGAAACCCGATCTTATTCAAGGAACAGATCATTATATTTTCCCCCACAGTCAAGCAAAACAAATAATGACCATACATGATCTAACTTTTATCAAGTTTCCCAACTATTCTACTAACATTGTCAAAGGATACTTAGAAAGAATAAAAAGGTGTTTAAGTTGGACAGACGCTATCATAACCTTTTCAGAAAATACCAAACAAGATATTGTAGAATTACTCAATATTGACCCCAATATTATTTATGTAACACCGCAAGCAAGTCGCTATTCTCCTAACTATTTAAACCGTCAACTCTTGTATGATCATCGTAATGTAATCGATTATTATTTGTATAAACCTTATTTTCTCTTTGTCAGTACTTTGGAACCCAGAAAAAATATTTTAACCTTAATAGAAGCTTATGAATACTTGAAACATACTTATAAAATACCCCACCAACTTATCTTAATAGGTAAAAAAGGATGGAATTATAAAGATATTTTAGAAAAAATAGAATCATCTCAATTCAAAGAAGATATCCAACATTTAGACTATGTTTCTGATGAATTAGTTGCTATATTTTACAGTCAAGCAGAAGCATTTGTTTATCCTTCTTTTTATGAAGGTTTTGGTCTTCCTGTACTCGAAGCAATGACATTAGGTTCACCAGTCATTACATCTTATAACTCTTCCCTACCAGAAGTTGCAGGAGATGCCGCATTATACATTGATCCCCATAACTATTATGAATTAGCAGAAATAATGCTAAAGGTAGTTGATAATTCTACTTTAAGAAAAGAGATGATTGAAAAAGGGAAAAAGCAAGCTAATACATTTTCTTGGCAACGAACAGCACAAACAAGTTTGAATGTTTATAAACAGATACTTTCTAATAATTCTTAGTGTAGTATCATCATTGTAATGGCGAGTTTGTCTGAATTATTATATTAAGGATTTTACTATTTTTAATAATTAAAAAATGACACAATTTTCAAAGTTTTTAATCAATCTATCTTTACTGTTATCAAAACCAACAGGAATAACAGTTTATGCTAATAACGTTTTTCCTTATTTAAAGACTTTAGAACCTACTTTGTTAGCAGCAAAACAATATCAGGATTTTAATACCCACTTAGTTCCTAATAATTTAACTCCAGAACAAGGCACAAAAGGACACTTGAATAGGTTACTTTGGACACAGTTTAAACTCCCTAAAATTTATCATAAATTACAAGGAAATTTATTATTTTCTCCTGTTCCTGAAGCACCTTTGTTTACCAAATGTCGTTCCATAGTAATGGTCCATGATCTAATCCCTTTACGCTTTCCTAAAAAAACATCCCCTTTAACTCCTTATTTTAAATATTATATTCCCCAAGTTCTTAAACAAGCAGAACATATTATTTGTAATTCTCAAGCAACAGCTAAAGATATTGTTGAGATGTTTAACATTTCTACTCAAAAAATTACTCCTATTTTACTTGCTTATGATCAGAACCATTTTAAACCTTTAGAAGTCCAACAAGATGCTTTAAACATTCCTTATTTTCTCTATTTAGGTCGTCATGATCCACATAAAAATGTTAATCGAATTGTAGAAGCTTTTGCTAAGTTGAAAAATAACAAAAATTATCAACTTTGGTTAGCTGGTCCAACAGATAAACGTTATACCCCGAAATTAATAGAACAAGCACAAGAATTAGGCATTGAAAAACAAATCAAAATACTCGATTATGTAGATTATGAACAGTTACCCATATTATTAAATCAAGCATTAGCATTAGTATTTCCTTCCTTATGGGAAGGGTTTGGTTTTCCTGTTTTAGAAGCGATGGGATGTGGTACTCCTGTTATTACTTCAAATATCTCTTCCTTACCTGAAGTTGCCGGAGATGCCGCCTTATTAGTTAACCCTTATAATCTAGAAGAAATAACAGCAGAAATGCAAAAAATTGCTACAGATAATGAAATGCAATCGCAGTTAAAAAGATTGGGTTTACAACAGGCAAAAAAATTTAGTTGGCAAACCACAGGAGAGCAAACTTTAGACACATTGAAAAAATTTCTTAATTGAAGTTAACATATGTGTGTTTACACTCTCGAAAAAAAGTTAAATTCAGAACTAGGAATAAATATGAAATATTCACAATGCAAATATTGCTCCCTCTTGAAAAGTCAAGGTTTTAGCTATGTTGCTAGTTTTGTCGCCGTTGCTTCTATTGTAGCTTCTGCTGATGTGGTTAATGCCGCTACTTTTAGCTTCTCCTTCGGTAATGAAAACGGTCTAGTGGATGGTACTGTAGAAGGTACTATTGAATTACCTGATGGTGATGGTACTTTCAGTGCTACTTCTATTATCGTAACTTCTGCTCCAACTGAATTGGGATACACCTATCCATTAGATTTCTTCAACTCTACTGGTATTTTTGAGAATTCTTTTACTGTTGAAAATGGTATGATTGATAAGGAAAATACTCAGTTTGAAGTTGAATTTGCGGCTAATGTCGTCTTCGGTTTACGAACCTCTTTTAGTGGTGGTGCTAGTTTTTTAACTGACAGTGGAAACCCAAATAGTAGCACTTTTAATACAGGTGTTTTCGACAGTGACAGTTCAACACTAATATTCTCTGTTCCTAGCGTAGAGTCTACTCCTGAACCTACTTCTATTATTACATTACTGGGAGTGAGTGTGTTAGGATTAGCCAAGAAATTGAAGGAAAAAAACTAAATAACTTAAAACATAAAATCTAGAATTATTAGTTTTATGATCAGAGTTAAAATTAATTAGATTAGCTCTGATTTTTTAATTTCTTTTAATAAGATAGTAATTAGTGTCCAAAATAAAACACAAATACTTCACCTGATATTATTGCAAGAGCATTACTTCTTCTTTTTCTTAAATAATTTAGTTCCCATTTCTGTTTTAGCTGAAAAAATCAAGTAAGCAATCAAGAGTGTTATCCCAAGTAAAAAAGAAAATAAATCACTACTCATAGTATTATTATTTTTTGCTATAATGATAGTATTATTAGATTATAACAATCATACAGTATTAACTGATGACCGAAAACTTGCCTCCTTGGCGATCTATTGTGTCTCGCGCTCTCCATCGAAATCGAAGTTTACCAAACGCCCGTTATTTTCAATTAGCAACTGTTGATCGTGAAGGCAATCCAGCAAATCGAACTGTTGTTTTTAGAGGCTTTTTAAACAAGAGTAATCAACTACAAATTATTACCGATAGTCGTAGCCAGAAACTCACTGAAATTAATCATCATTCTAGTAGTGAGATTTGTTGGTATTTTCCAAAAACTAGGGAGCAGTTTCGCATAACAGGAAAAATAACAATTATTGACCATAAACATGAAAAAGAGAAAGCAAGATTAACCGTTTGGCAAAACCTTTCTGATGCAGCAAAACAACAGTTTACCTGGCCTCATCCAGGGGAAAATTTAACTGAAAATAAGGAAGATTTTAAGCAACAAATTCCCTCAACTACTCAACCTGTACCTAATTTTATTCTCCTCTTATTTAACCCAGAAAAAGTCGACCACCTAGAATTAAAAGGAAGTCCCCATCAACGAACTTTTTATTACTTAGATGATGAGAAAAACTGGATAAAACAGTTAGTTAATCCCTAATGGAGAACAGCAATAACATTTTAGATCACTTTATAGATAAAGCTGAGGGTTGACCAAGCACGAACATCAAGAATATGGTTATCGGGACTAGGTTCAAGGACTGTGTTAGTTTTTTTACTGGCGTTTGCTAGGTCTTCAAGAAGCGATCTAGCTACTGTCAGAGGACTGTCTAGGGTAATAATTTGGTCCTTATCGAGTTTAAAATCTGAAATTTTCTTGAGGGTTTCTAGGGTTTTCTCAAAAGGTGCCACCGCTGCAATCACTAAAATCTGTTCCCATCCTTGACTATTAGAGGCAGTCCAGGTGAGGCCAGTGGAGGTTGAAGGAACAAAGTTTTTCATTCCTGGTTTGAGAGATAGTTGCTGCTCGCTATTTCCTTCTTTTTCGGAGTCGTAGGGGGGAATATAAGCGATAGGTTTTCCGCTACTGTTAATGCCCAAAATTAGATAGTAAAGGGGTTTTTTCCCTGTATTTTCTAGCTGATAACGCAACCGTGTACCCCCTGCCACTTGAGGAAGACCAGAAAAATTGGAAGGCCGTTTTATGTCATTTTTATTTTTATTGATAGTTTCTTGTTGTGCTATTTCAGTTTCCGTTCGAGTGGTTTGCCGTTGTTCAATAAAGTAAGGTTGAGGATCTAACCCTTCGAGGGAGACACGCCAAGGGAGTTGAGAAGAGGTTTCATTGAGGGTTAAGCCCCACAATTTCGTGGCCAGAAGTTTCTCTAAGATGGGACGTAGTCTACCAATGGCAGATTTGATAGCTTCTCCCGATTCTGCGACGCGATTAGGCAGTTGCACTCCACCAGGAAGAAACAGAGCATAAGTTGCTCTTTCTTTAGGTTGGGACGAAGGGATATCCAACGATGAACGCAACCCTAAAATACAGTCCACTGGCTGCTCTCCTTCAGTGACTATATCTTCCACAATATCGATAGCAGAAAAAGCACTGGTAGCATCAACCCTCTCAATCCTTTGTAATTGAGGATCGAGAGCAACCGTTAGACCGATGTTATTAGAAAGACAACGAAGAGACTCTTGTAATAGTTGTCCTACCTGTAAGGGTGGGGATAATGACTTCTCGTCAGAAACTTTGCGGACGGTAGCTTTAAGTCCATCCCGAGAACGCAATTGTAGGGGAACGGAAGATAACCCTTGGTGGGTTATGGGATAGAAAATTGAGTTGTTCTCGTAATGTCTTAGGATGTTGGCAGGAATGCCTGTTATGGTAATTTCAGCCGTCTCTTCATCAACACCACTAATAAAAGCTTCTGCCCCCTGGAGGGTGCTAGGAAGGAGATAATAAGTAAACAGAGGTTGAGTGGGACTATTTTCTTGTTGGGGTTCTTGTTTTCCTCCCATAACAGGGAGTATTTGTTCTGTGGTCTTATTTAGGGTAATATTTATCCGACTCGCAGGAACCGTTGACCATAGATATTGAGTCAAAGCGTAGGTAAAAAGTCCCGCACTAAAACCATCCCCTTTTATTTCTGTGGCTGTTTGTTGGGACCCGGCCGCACTGAGAATTACCCCAGCAGATTTCTCTTTGGCTTGGTTTTTGGAGAGTTTTTCTTTAAGTTGTGCTTGAAAAGTAACTTCTTCTTGCTCTAGGGTATTTGTTGCGTAAGGAAAAGATCGAGTTCTGAGATTACCCTGAAGGGTTTGACCACTACTTTGGTAACTGGTGTCAAAAACCAAGGTTACTTTTTCCGTGGCCAGCGATCGCCCTAATAGTTTAATAGTTTCTTCTAGAATATTGTTAGTATTTGGCTTGCCTCTTTTCAGTGTGATTCCGTCTTGAGGAATAATCCCTGGTCGTTGGCTTTGAATACTATTAGAGATGAGAGCAGAGGGTATATTAACATAATTGCCGTAACCGCTAAAGTGGAAGACGACCACATCTCCTGGCTTAGCTTGTTTAATTAAATGTTCTAAAAAAGCGTTTTCTATGTTTTGGCGGCCAGCCCCATCATCGGTCAATGTGAGGATGTCTTGGCTATTAAACCCGAACCGATGAATAAGTAAGTCTTTTTGTCTCTCAACATCAGTAACACAGCCTTCGAGGTTAAACTTTGGTCCGTAGTTATTAATCCCCACCAGCAAAGCTAGTTTGCGATGGGTGGGTTCTGCTAGGGTTTGATAGTATTTCTTTAGTGGCTGGTTTGGATGTAGCCGTGTCAGGCTCTCTTGAGCGACCCCCCAGATGAGTAAGGTCTGTAAAAAAGTACGCCGATCCCATTTCATTGTTTCTGTTTGCTCTGTTGGGAAGATACCGCTATTACAATCACCCTAAGATGTGTAGGCTTTATTTATTCTATTATAAATTTGTGGTTTACAACGAAGATGTTTAAGATTAACCGTTATTAGAAAAATGGGGTGGGGATAATAGAGCTTGAGGTCAGATATGGTCTGTCCTCTTCCCTATTATTCCTCCACCACATATAGTATCAATTAACCTTGCATGGCTTTAACCAATTCCGCTGCTACTTCTGGACGAGAAAACTGAGCCGGTGGCATTTCTCCCCGTCTCAACATTTCCCGAACTTTTGTTCCTGAGAGGTGAATTCGCTCTTCTTTGCTACTAGGACTGGTTTTGCTGGTGGCCATTTGTTGTGTCCGTTTACAGTAGAAGGCGTGTTCAAATTTCATAGGGATAATACCCAGTGCTTCGGGATCGAATTGATCGAAAATGTACTGTGCATCGTAGGTTCCGTAATAGTCTCCTACACCAGCGTGATCCCGTCCCACAATAAAGTGGGTACAACCGTAATTTCGACGCACGATAGCGTGGAAAATAGCTTCCCTAGGTCCTGCGTAACGCATAGCTGAAGGATTGATGGCTAGGATGACTCGATCCTGGGGAAAATAGTTATCCATCATGATTTCGTAACAACGCATCCGTACATCAGCAGGAATGTCGTCGCTTTTAGTGGCACCTACAAGGGGATGTAAAAATAGTCCGTCTACCACTTCTAGGGCGCATTTTTGGATGTATTCGTGGGCGCGGTGAATGGGGTTACGGGTTTGGAAACCGACAACGGTGGACCATCCTTTCTCTTGAAACATCTTGCGAGACTGGGCGGGATCGATTTGGTATTTGGGGAATAATGGATGCTCTGCGCGTTCTAATAACCAAATAGGACCGGCTAAATTAACAGCCCCTTGATCGTAAATAACTTTAACCCCGGGGTGCTTGCTTTCGTCTGTTTTGTATACGTTGACTGCTTCGTGGGTTTTGTTGTAATGGTATTTCTGGGTTAATTCTAGAACCCCAATAAAGTTACCTTGGGGATCGTCTAATCTTACCCAGTTACCTTCTTTGAGAGAGTCAGCAACCTCTTCGCTCACCGATAGGGTAACAGGAATAGACCAAGGAACTCCATTGTTAAGGTGCATTTCTTCAACCACGGTTTCGTAGTCAGCTCTCTCCATGAAACCTTTTAGGGGACTGAACCCACCAATGGCGATCATAACTAGATCAGAAGTAGCCCTTTTGTCCAGGGTAATTCTCGGTAATTTGTCCGCTTGGGCTAAAAATTCTTCTTTTTCAGCCGCAGTTGCGATACGATTGATTAAATGACCCCCATGAGGGGCAATGCCGTTTGTATTTGTCATTTTAATTATGTTTTTATATTAGCCGTCAGAATTTATGGTAGCAGGGTCTGAGGACTTTCGGTCAACTAACTCAAATAAATAATTATCATCAGGTTTTAATGGTAATATTTATTTGAGAAGTTACAGGGTAACTAATTGAAAAGTTCGTCCCAGGAGTCGGCGACAGTTATCCCATTATTGCATGGCCTATTAGCTGTGTTAATAGAATAAAAATGTTATCTAAAGTCTATTCCTTGTCCTAAATTCATATTCTATATCCTTCACCAATTCGGTGTAAATCTTTACTGTTTAAAACGTGTTTGATGTTAGCATAGAATTCTTTAATTAATTGGCAAAATTATTAGGAAACATACCATGAATATAATGGTTGTCGATGATGAACAAGATATTACTCTCTTGTTTAAACAGAAGTTTAGGCGAGAAATCCGACACAAAAAACTAGAATTTTCTTTCGTTTTTTCAGCTGAGGATGCTTTAAACGCTCTTAAAGACCAAGAAAATGACCTAATCCTTATTTTGGCTGACATTAATATGCCAGGAATGAATGGTCTAGAATTGCTAAAAATTATTAAAGAAAATTATCCCGAAATTAAGGTATTTATGGTCACAGCTTATGGAGACGATTACAATTATCAAACAGCCATAGAATATGGAGCAGATGATTATTTAACTAAACCAATTAAATTTGAACATCTTAAAGAAAGAATAAGTAAATTACTTTAATTAAAAATACAGTTCTATGGAAATACCCACAATTTTAGTTGTTGATGACGAATTAGACTTAGAACGGTTAATAAAACAAAAGTTTAGAAAAAAAATAAAACAAAAAGAACTCAACTTTGTCTTTGCTCACAATGGACTAGAAGCTCTAGAGTACATTGAAGCTCATGAAGACATTGATATGGTTCTTACTGATATTTATATGCCCGAAATGGACGGGCTAACCCTATTAACTAAAATTCAAGAAATCAACCCTATTCTCAAAGCAATTATTATTTCCGCTTACGGCGATCTCGATAATATTCGAGCAGCTATGAATTGTGGGGCTTTTGACTTTTTAACCAAACCAATTAATTTTAAAGACTTAGAAATAACTACCACTAAAACCCTTAATCACGTCAAACAGATTAAAACTGCTTTGGCACAAGAAAAAGCTGCAATACAAGCTCAAGAAAAATCTTTAAATGAGTTAAAAATAGAAATTGAGAAGCGGAAAAAGGTAGAGGA
The DNA here is from genome assembly GCF_038442745.1 of Crocosphaera sp. Alani8. Taxonomy (NCBI): domain Bacteria; kingdom Bacillati; phylum Cyanobacteriota; class Cyanophyceae; order Chroococcales; family Aphanothecaceae; genus Crocosphaera; species Crocosphaera sp. Alani8. The sequence continues at coordinate 3,797 of NZ_JARVCN010000185.1, read as the reverse complement.
AGCCTTACGAAATAATGAAAAACAGCTTACTCAATTCCTAGCGGCCATTCCCGTGGGAATCTTTATTATTGATGCCCAAAATAATTACCCTTACTACGCCAATCACCAAGCTCAGCAAATGTTTGGGGAGAAACTTGCCACTGATATAAATTATGATGAATTGATTGAAATTTATCAACCTTATTGTTTAGATACTGGTAAAAAATATCCCATCGAAAATTTACCTATGAAGAGAGCTTTACGGGGGGAAAATACTACGGTTTCAGATATAGAAATTCGTCATAAAAACAAGCATATTCCTCTAGAAATTTCTGCCCAACCTATCTACGACGAAAAAGGTAATATTTCTTATGTAATTGCGGCTTTTAAAGATATCACTCAAAGAAAAAAATCAGAAGCTGAAAAAAACCATTTTACTGAAGAACTAGCTAGAAAAAATCTTGACTTAGAAAAAGCTAAGGATGAGTTATTTAACTATAGTACAACTTTAGAAAAAAAGGTTGTTGAGAGAACCCAAGAATTAACAGAAACCCTAGAAATTCTTAAAGCAACTCAAGCAGATTTAATGATAGAAAATGCTCTCCTGAGAAATGCAGAAGATACAGAAATATATGATTATCAGGTTGGAGGAAGTTTACCCATAGATGCTCCTAGTTATGTAGTCCGTTCTGCTGATCGCTATCTTTATCAATCCTTAAAATCAGGACAATATTGTTATATTTTGAACGCAAGGCAAATGGGTAAATCCAGTTTACGCATTCAAATAATGAAACGATTACAAGCAGAAAACTTTGCCTGTGTTGCTGTAGATTTGTCAGAAATTGGCAATCGAGAATTAACTATGAAACAATGGTACGCAGGATTTATTTATATATTATTGACTGGCCTAGACTTATTAGATAAGGTTAATTTCAGAGAATGGTTAAAGCAACACGATTTTTTATCTCCGGTACAATGCTTAGGAGAATTCATAAATCAAATAATATTAACTAATATTCCTGAAAATATTGTTATTTTTATCGATGAAATTGATAGTGTTCTCGGCTTAAATTTCCCAATGGATGACTTTTTTATCTTCTTGAGAGGTTGTTACAACAAAAGAGCCGATAACCTTGACTATATACGGCTAAGTTTTGTTTTATTAGGAGTTGCTAGTCCTTGTCAATTATTAGCAGACAAACAAAGAACTCCATTCAACATAGGTCAAGCAATTCATCTACAAGGTTTTCAGTTGCACGAAGCGCAACCTCTATTACATGGGTTAAAATCTAGAGTCAAAAATTCCCAAGCTGTATTAAAAGCTGTTTTGTATTGGACAAACGGTCAACCTTTCTTAACACAAAAAATTTGCCAATTAATTCATAAGTCTCAAGAAGAAATCCCTGAAAACCAGGAAGAGAAATGGGTGGCTGACTTAGTGCGATCGCAGATTATAAAAAATTGGGAATCTCACGATGATCCCGAACATTTAAAAACCATTCGTGATCGGATTTTACAAACATCTCTGAATAAAAAACATCTCCTAAAACGGTATCAAACTATATTAAATCAACCTAATTATCCTATGGTCGAAGATTATGAGATCAAAGAATTAATTTTATCGGGATTAATTATTGAACACAAACAGCATTTAAGAGTTCATAATCCAATTTATGCAACAATTTTTAACAATAGTTGGATAGAATGTATGAGTAATAAATAACAGTGAGCAGTTAGCAGTGAGCATGGAACACTAAACCATAACTGATAACTGCACCAAAAACTCGCTAAAATCAAAAGTAACGAAAAAAAACATCGACACTCTATGATTCCAACCGTTATTGAAACCTCTGGCCGTGGGGAACGGGCCTTTGATATTTATTCCCGTCTGTTGAGGGAACGTATTGTTTTCCTTGGACAAGAGGTGAGGGATGAAAATTCCAACTTAATCGTTGCTCAATTGTTATTCCTTGAAGCAGAAGACCCAGACAAGGACATTTATCTCTATATCAACTCTCCCGGGGGTTCTGTGTCCGCCGGTTTAGGTATTTTCGATACCATGAATCAAATTCGTCCTGATGTCTGTACCATCTGTATAGGTTTAGCTGCGAGTATGGGAGCGTTTCTCCTCAGCGCAGGAGCAAAGGATAAGCGCATGAGTCTCCCCAACTCTAGAATTATGATTCACCAACCTCTCGGTGGGGCCCAAGGTCAGGCCACAGATATCGAAATTCAAGCGAAGGAAATCTTATATCTCAAGGGATTATTAAACAATCACTTAGCTAGTCACACTGGACAACCTCTAGACAAAATCGCTGAAGATACAGAAAGGGACTTCTTTATGTCCGCAGAAGAAGCTCAAGAGTACGGATTAATCGATCAGGTGATTAATCGTCGTCCTTCCGCCAGCAATCCTCCTGTTATTGCTGGATAATCGGTCATTTTAGTTAATAGTTGTATGCTTTACAACTATTAACTATATCTGTTGAATTTAATTAGAGTCTTGAGGTTGATTATTTCCGGAACGAGCTAAGATAGTTTCCCGTTGATAGGTTGCTGATAAAGCAACTTGCCAAGGAAAAGTAAACGATTGAAAAGATTCAGGACTAATTAAATCTTTATCTAAATCAACAATTACTTCATTTAACATTTCTAGAAGCTGCGATCGAATCTCTTTCAACTGCGATAAATCTTCTGTTGTTTGAATGTGGTCAATAATTTTAAGTAATTGTAAATTGTACAAATCTGCTCTATTTTTTTGTTTTCCCGTAAACCAAGAACGCAGCTGCCAAACACCAGATAGTAACAACATGGAAACGGATATACATAAGCCAATTGCTTCTGCATATTCTACTAAAAAACTAGGATTCCCCTTATTATAATAATCTAATGCACCTGGATGAAACGTAAAACCTAAATGTGGTTTATTTTTCCACTGCTCAATCATAGCGGCTTGGGTAAATTCTTGTACTAATTCGTTTCTCCCTTCGTACAATATTCGGGTAATTTCAAAAATTACTTCCCGACTAATTTTTTTATTAGTAACTAAAACTGCTCGCACTCCTACTGCTGGTAAATCTTCTGAGGGAGTGGGACTACCGCCATGATAGCTTCCTTTCGGAATTAACGTCACTTCTAAAGCAGGAAGTTCTAATTGTAAAGCAGCTCCTTGATCGATAGGAATTAGTTTGATTTGAGGATTTTTTAGTAATTCAACAACAGCACTATTTTCTAAAGAAACAACCCGAAATAAAGCATCTACTTTTCCACTTTCTAATGCTCGATGTGCTTCGGTAATTGGCAGAGGAATAGTCTCAATCGTATCAATGTCTAATTGATAATGTTGTTCCAATCTCCAAAACATATTATAAGAACCACTGCCCTTTGACATCAAAGCCACGCGCTTCCCTTCGAGATCACTAACATCATTAATTTGAGCATCTTTGCGAACCATCAAATGGAATATCTCGGGAAAAAGAAAAGCAACTGCTTTGGTGGAATTGTTGACTATTGTATCGCTTTGAACTAAAGCTAACTGAGCTTCATTTTCCTGTAATAACTCAATATTTTCTTGAGATCCGTTACTTTCTATGACTTCTATTTTTATCAGTTCATTATGATTATTAACAACTTTAGATAAGGCCTGTCCGAAAGCATAGTATTGACCTTTTTTTTGCCCTGTTGTTAAAACCAAAGTATGAACCCTTTTGCTATCTTGAAACAATAAAATAGCAAAAATAATAACTAGAAACACACTTCCTAGAGCTATAGCAATCAGGAATGAGGTGTGAGAAAATGAAAGAATAGTAAATCTAGAC
>NZ_JARVCN010000184.1:0-6703 GCF_038442745.1 Crocosphaera sp. Alani8 | reverse complement strand
GAGGTAGGGAAGCCCGCGCTGTACCCACTGGATCAGCGTCGGGAGGAGTGTCACGTCCCTATTGCAACTCTCAAGGAACACATTCATAGTTACTAGAGATGGCAAAATTGATTTAACATATTCACCTGACTTATATCCTCAATGTAATCGTTAAATCGTACTCGTTATGAATACCGACAAAACTTAACTAAGATTAAGATCACTAAAATGATATGATTTCCATCTTATCTGGGTATTCTGCTGATAGAATCCAGTATTGCGAACTCGGGAACAAAATAGTTGTTATCTGAAATGAAACCGCTTTTTATTTTTCAATTAGCCCTAAAAAGGCCAAGAAATCAATTAGGGTAAACCTTCGATTATCAGGTTAGTACGATTATGTTTTTCCCCAAAATATTAGCTTCCATTTATCTATCAAAAACACGAACTAGCAAAAACAAAAATCAAGGATTCACCTTACTAGAGTTGTTAATTTCTGGCGTAATAGTCGGGATTTTGTCCAGTATCGCCGTCCCATCTTACATAGCAACGATAGATAAATTCCATTATGGGGAAGCCAAACTACACATGGGTTGTATTAAACGAGAACTAGAAACATTTAGAATGGAAAAAGGCTATTTTCCTGAAGACGAGAGTCCAGACAGAGTACCAGTAGGAATAGACTGTTTTATCAGACGTAACACTAATTTAACCCCCTATAATTCTAGATACGATTACGAAAACTGGACATATAACGGACAATGTGTTGTTAAGATAACTTTTTTTGGCAAAAATGATAATAGAGATTCTGGTGTTAACCTTAGTCTTCATCATCAAGCAGGTTTTTATAACGATAGAGAGACAAATATTAATAGCGATGATTTGATTTTAAGTTTGGGACTGCAACCCTCCGAAGTGTGTGGACAGTGAGAGAGATAATGACGCAAATATCGTTAAAATTAAAAATTGAAGTAATAATTAACTAAAAGATACTAGGGATAAAAACTAGGATGACTCGCTGGATTTTAAGTTTACTGATTATCTTATCTACCTGGACAGGAATGATAAGTACAGGATTAGCACAAACACAAGAAAATGCTGCTATCACAGAAGAACAACTGCAATTAGGGGAAACCATTGCCAAAAAAGCCATAAAAGCCACAGAAAGTGGTAATTTTGCTCAGGCTGAAGTCTACTGGACTCAGTTAGTCGAAGAATTTCCCAATAACCCCGCTGCCTGGAGTAACCGAGGAAATGCCCGTGTGAGTCAAAATAAGCTCGAAGGGGCGATCGCTGATTTCAACCAAGCTATTGAACTCGCACCAGATGCTCCAGATCCCTATCTCAATCGAGGAACTGCCCTAGAAGCCCAAGGAAAGTACCAAGCAGCCATCGCCGATTACAATCGAGTCTTAACACTCAACCCCGATGATGCTATGGCGTATAATAACCTGGGCAATGCCGAAAGTGGCCAAGGTGACTGGGAGAAAGCCTTAACAGATTATCAAAAAGCTGCGGAAATCGCTCCTAATTTTGCTTTTGCCAGGGCTAATGCTGCTTTAGTTTACTATCAGATAGGTAAAACCAAAGAAGCTATCACCGAAATGCGTAATTTAGTGCGTAAGTACCCCATGTTTCCTGATGTGAGGGCCGCATTAACGGCAATTTTGTGGAGTGCAGGGCAGCAGGGAGAAGCAGAAAGCCATTGGGTAGCCGCAGTTGGCATGGATAACCGTTACCAAGATATCGACTGGGTGAAAAACATTCGTCGCTGGCCACCACAAATGGTTGCAGCTTTGGATAAGTTTCTTAACTTACAATAAGATCAGATGGGAGTTCACAAGTTGAACTCCTGAAACTCATTCACCGATTTGTGTGCATCACGGTTGATCAGCCATTGCAAGGTTTAAATTTTGGGATACCTTAAAATAGAAATAACATATCATCGATATTTGCTGAACTGCTCTTATTTGTTAACAATCAAAATATTATGGCTATGAATCGTTCTAACTTCCGTATTTCTCCGTTAATTCGTATTACTTTAATTAGCTTATATATTGCTTTGACCGTTCCTTTACCGTTTCTTGCTGGAGTGACCAATGCTCCTGTTCCTCCTATTATATTATGGATAGGAATTATTTTGGGCTTACTTGTATTATGGGGAGCGTTGAGCGAAAAAGTTTTGGTTAATGAGAGTCAAATTAAAGTAACTTATCCTGTTTGGTTTCCTTCATTTTTTCGTAAAGGATGGTCATTAAATTGGTCAGAGATTAAGGATTTAAGATTACGAAGGACAGGGCAAGGAGGCTTTGTATACTATTTTATTAGCGAGAATTCTGATCAAGCTTATTTGCTTCCCATGCGTGTAGCTGGATTCTCCTATTTAGTCAATATTGTCACCGAAAAAACAGGGATTGATACTACTGATGTTCGTCCTCTTTCTCAACCCTGGATGTATTTAATTTTGTTAGTTTGCACTCTATTTTTGTTGTTAATGGACAGTTGGACAATTTGGACAGCTATAAGTATATAACTGTGGACAATATGGAGAAAGCAAGTTTTGTTGACCCAACTAAAAAACAAAATGTTAGTGCTAATCAAAAAGATTCCTTCTGCATTTATAGTTGGCAATAGCATCAGTCTAGTTTTGTTAGTATTAGTAATACTTTACACTAGAAAAATTGAGGCATCTGTAGAAGGTTTATTCATTCCTCCTGGTACTCCTCCCTATCCGACAGCAGGACTGTTAACCCATACTTTCGAGATACTATGTGCTATTTCTCCTGTGGTGTGTGGATTTACTTTCGCCGTTGTCAGACGCATTAATCCTCACAACATCAACAATTTTTTCTTACTGGGTTCTACTATTTTAACTGGCGGATTTTTCTGCAATGAAATTTACCGCGTTCATATTATCCTGCAATATTTTGATATCCCTAAACTAATGACCATTAAGGTTTACAGTGTTATTCTTTTTCTTTATTTATTATTATTTTGGAAAAACTTAAAAGCAACACCTTATGGAATTATGGCAACTGGGTTTATATTGATTATTCTTGCAGTGCTAATAGATTCATTTCATTCTTATCTTCCCGTAAAATCATCATTAATAGAAGGTATCCCCAAATTATTAGGAATTATTAATTTAACCCTTTATTTTTGTCTAGTTTGTTATCGAGCGATTGTAAACCCATTAGAATAAATCAACTAATCGCTTACTTTGATTCTTGACCACTTAATCGCACAGACTCTGAAAAAGAATTTTCTACAGGATCAGCTATGGGAACTTCCTCCACTTCAGACAGTCTTTCAGCCGTCAATGCTTTGGAAATTTGATTTCCCCCCGATAGCTGTTTGAGGAGTTTTGGACGAGGATCGTGTAAAAGATAAGTCACTTCGTCACCCACTTGCCAGGTTTGACTAGCTTGAACAACCTGTAAACTCCCTTTGCGTTTAATCAAAAGGGGTAACACCTCCCCTTCCCGAATTAACGCTTGAAAATGGGCTTGTTTAAAAGAGAGTCCTTGTCCTTGAAAATTTGTAATCCCTAACTTAAACTGACCCTCAGTTAAGTGCTGATTCCACATTTTAATCAATTGTTGATCCACAAAAGCCGGATTAATGTTAGTTCTGTTAGTATTAAGGTTTTTATTGTTGTTATTGTCTTGAGCCGCATTACTAGGGAAAATAGCAAAAACTCTGGGGGGTTTAAACTCTTCTGTTGCTCGTTGTGCTAGGACTAAATTAACTTGACCATTGCTAGTCAAAGCCATAAAAGTCCCCATAGATTCGATTCCTGCTTCTTCAAGGACATCAGGATCAAGCGCACTACTTTGGAACACCGATAGACCTTCACTTTCTGCTTGCTCACAGGCCTGGGGATTGGTATCGATTAAGACAACCGATTCCCCTTGTTGCTCAAATAATCGTCCCATGAGCCGTCCTAAAGCATTACAGCCAACAATAACCGCTCCAGTAGCCTCTACTGCCGTAATTCTTAAACCTTTAGCCACCCAACGAGCAGATAAACCCTGAATAAACACCGTCATCATAATAGTTAAAAAAACCAAAGCCTTAATGGAATCGCCTCCATTAATCCCTTTTTGAGTCAGTAAAATAGCGAATAAAGAAGCAACTGAAGCAGAAACAATTCCCCGTGGAGCAATCCAGCCCAAAAAGAATTTCTCTCGCCAATTGAGGTCACTATTAATAGTACAAAAAGCAATACTGATGGGTCGTACCACCCACATTAACGTTAGAACCGTAAGAACACTACCCCATCCCAGTGCGAAAATACTGTCAATTGAGAGGTCTGCTGCTAAGAGAATAAACAACACCGAGACGCACAAAACAGTTAATTGACCTTTAAACCGTCTTAATAAGCGTTCATCGGGAATGGACGAAGCTCTAAGCACAATTCCTGCCACCACAGTCGCCATTAAACCCGACTCACTACGGATGAATTGTGCTAATCCAAATAGCCCCCAAACACTAGCTAATACCACTAGATTTCTCAGTTCCTCTGACAGAAAAGGGGTGTTTTTTAGAATAAAACCGAGTAAAGCTCCACTGATTCCCCCAATGATTGCGCCAATGGCAAATCTCAATAGCAAACCGCTAAAAATTTCTACAGGGGTGGCATTACTGTTGAGAATAGTATCGAGAACCACCACAGCCAGAATAGCTCCTACTGGGTCTATGAGAACCCCCTCACTCTCTAGAATGGTAGCAACCTTACGCTCTACTTCTACCTGTTTAAGAAGGGGACTGATCACAGTTGGTCCAGTTACTACCACCAAAGCTGCATAGAGAAAAGCAATAGACCAAGGAAACTCCGCTAACCAATGGGCTGCCATGCCACCACCCACCAACGTGATTAAGGTTCCAAAAGTAACTAAATTACGAAGACTACCGGATACTCGACCCAAATCTCTCAATTCGAGGTTTAATCCCCCTTCAAAAAGGATAATAGCTACAGATAGAGCCACTAAAACTTCCAGTCCGACTCCTAGTTCCTGGGGATTGAGAATATTAAGTCCATCCGCTCCAAGTATGATGCCCAAGAGAAGCAAAAAGACAATGCTAGGAACTTTAAGGAATTCAGCAATGACCTGTGCAGTAATGCCTGCAAGAACAGCCATAACAATTTGCAGAGTGATTTCAAAGGATGCTTCCATAGGCTTACTGATGGCAAACAATTTTTATAGAACGTGCTAGCAAGTAACTTCCGCTTCGGAGTAAATTAAAAATCACGGTTAGCTATGAAATAGGTACAGGGTTTAAAAGAATACTGTTTTCTCATATTTTGATAAAGATACATTATAACCATATTCGGTAGATAGAAGTATTTTTCTATTAAGATATAGCTCCATTAACATTCCCTCACGAATCATCTCTCTTAATGTCTACGTCTGTTACCATAACTATCAATAATTTAAAGCGACTGGTGAGTGTGTAGGAGTTAAAAAAGTGGTTAGTCAAAAGTATGCGACAGAGGTAGTTGCTAAAAGCGATTACAATTATCGTCTGCCTCAGATTATTCGTCAACGGGCATGGGTAGAAATTGATTTATCGGCACTAAGTCACAACGTCGGCCAAATTAAACAACTGCTATCCCCTAAAACCGCCTTAATGGCTGTGGTAAAGGCAGATGCTTATGGCCATGGGGCGATCGCTGTAGCCCGAGTTGTTCTCGAAGCAGGTGCTAACGCTCTAGCCGTGGCGACGTTGGGAGAAGGAATCGAACTACGACAAGCTGGCATAAAAGCACCTGTCTTGATTTTAGGAGCTATCAACACCCCCGAAGAAATCGCCGCAACTGCCCATTGGAACCTGGAACCCACTCTTTGTTATCGTGACCAAGCTATAAGTTTCTCTCAAACCCTATCCCAATACGAAAAAACCATACCTGTTCATATAAAATTAGACACGGGAATGTCTCGCTTAGGAGTGCCGTGGGATCAAGGAAGAGAATTTGCAAGCTTAGTTAAAAAATTGCCGTATTTAAGATTGAATAGTGTTTATTCCCATCTAGCAACGGCCGACGACCCTGACCCCACCAATATGTATCGTCAGCATCAAAGGTTCAAATCAGCCGTCGCGCAATTAAAAGCCCAAGACATCAACCTACCTCGTCTTCATTTAGCTAATTCTGCCGCTACTTTGCTCGCTCCTCAGTTACACTACGATGTGGTGAGAGTAGGATTGGGTTTATATGGTCTTTACCCAGCCCCTCATTGTCGCTCTATTGTCCCTCTAAAGCCCGTTTTACAAGTTAAAGCCAAAATTACTCAAATCAAAACCATACCGGCTAATACAGGGGTTAGTTACGGCTATCAATTTATTAGCGATCGCCCCATGAAAATAGCAGTGGTAGGTATTGGTTATGCCGACGGAGTCCCCCGCAACTTATCCAATCGTCTTCAAGTGTTGATTCACGGTCAAAGAGCTTCTCAAATCGGGGCTATTACAATGGATCAGTTGATGTTAGATGTGAGTCATCTTCGTCGTGTCAAAGTGGGAGATGTTGTAACATTAATCGGTAAGGATGGAAAGCAAGAAATTGCTGCTGATCACTGGGCTAAAATGTTGGGAACAATCTCTTGGGAAATTCTCTGTGGTTTCAAACATCGACTTCCAAGGATTAACTACATTCAGAAAATGGAGCTAGATGGAAGCTTCTCAAAAAGTCTGGGGGGACTCGCCGAAAGTTAGGGGACAAAGA